>VFMC01000319.1:0-1232 GCA_006515795.1 Acidimicrobiaceae bacterium
GGTTCGCCGGCCTGGCGAGCCCTGGGGTGCACGGCAATCTCGCGCTGTGCGGCTCGCTCACCGCGTCGCTGTTTCCAAAGACGCGCGCGAGCTGCCATACCGCTACATCGGTGGCGAGTACGAGATCCTGTACAACGGTGTCGAGCTCGACGACTACCGATCCGGGGCGACGCATCCCAGGAGCGGCGCGACCATCTTCTTCCTCGGTCGCCACGAGGAGCGCAAGGGGCTCGGCGTGCTGCTCACGGCAATGCAGCAACTGCCCGACAACGTCACGCTGTGGGTTGCCGGTACCGGTCCCGACACGGCGCGCCTTCGTGCCCAGTTCGGTCACGACCACAGGATCGAATGGCTCGGCCGCCTCTCCGACGCCGACAAGATCGCCAGGATGAAGGGCGCCACGGTGTTCTGTGCCCCGTCGCTGCACGGTGAGTCGTTCGGGGTGGTGCTGATCGAGGCGATGGCTGCCGGCACGGCGATCGTGGCCAGCGGGCTCGACGGGTACCGGAACGTGGCGACCGATGGAGTCGATGCCGTGCTCGTCGAACCGGGTGAGGTGGAACCGCTGGCAATCGCCCTCAAACGGGTCTTGTTCGACGCCGACCTGCGCGCCGGTCTCGTCGCCGCCGGCCAACGGCGGGCCGACGACTTCTCGATGCGTTCGCTGGCCGAGCGCTATCTCGCGCACTACCTCCGCATCGCGGCCGACCGGTCCGAGCGACGGCGTATGCTCGCCGAAGCTCAGGAGCGCCGCCGCCTCTCGCGTATGCTCACCCGAGTCGTCAGTCGTCCACCGACGAGCGGCTGAGTGTTCGCCTCGGGCGAGGAAAGTGAGTCACCATGGGTTGGGTCATCCTCGGCATCGTCGTCCTCTTGGTCGTCGTTGCCATCGTCATCTACAACGGGCTCATCCGCAGCCGCAACCAGGTGGAGAACGCCTGGTCGCAGATCGATGTGCAGCTCAAGCGCAGGATCGACCTGATCCCCAACCTCGTCGAGACGGTGAAGGCCTACGCGGCGCACGAGAAAGAGACGCTCGACGCGGTCATCAAGGCCCGCAATGCGGCCATGGCCGCTCCTTCCGATCCACATGCGCAGGCTGCCGCCGATACCCAGATGACCGGTGCCCTGCGCCAGCTTTTCGCGTTGAGCGAGGCGTATCCCGATCTGAAGGCGAACCAGAACTTCCTGGCCCTCCAAGAAGAGCTGAGTGCCACCGAAGGCCGGGTCGC
>VFMC01000319.1:1282-4213 GCA_006515795.1 Acidimicrobiaceae bacterium
TCTACAACGACAGCGTCTTGACCTACAACAACAAGATCCAGGCCTTCCCATCGGTGATCTTCGCGAACATGATGAAGTTCGAGAAGCGGGAGTACTTCGAGGCCGATGAGGCTGCTCGCGAGGTGCCGCGGATCGAGTTCGGGAACGGTCCCACCAACCCGGCGTGAGGCCGGCCCGGGTGCGGGTGCCGGATGTTCGGCGCCGTCCAGCGTTACCCTGGCGGTCGTCATGTTCGATCTGATCCGTGCAAATCGCCGCCGCAGCGTCGCGCTCGTGGGCGGCTTCGTGCTGTTCCTGGTGGTTGTCGGGGCGGCGGTGGGGTTCCTCACCGGGTTCGGTTGGATGGGCACCGTCGTGGCCCTGGTGATCTCGGCTGTGATCGCGTTCACGTCGTACTGGAAGGCCGACGCCATCGCCCTGCGGGTGAGTCGAGCCGAGCCCGCCGACCCCGTGCAGTACCAACGGCTCCACAACCTGGTCGAGGGTCTGTGCATCGCCAGCGGGCTGCCCAAGCCCGGCGTGTACATCGTGAACGACCCTGCGCCGAATGCGTTCGCCACCGGCCGCGACCCGCGCCACGCGGCCATCGCCGTCACCACCGGGCTGCTCGAGAAGATGAACCGGGTCGAGCTGGAAGGTGTGCTGGCACACGAGTTGTCGCACATCCGCAACTACGACATCCTGGTGTCCACGCTTGCGGTCACCCTGGTGGGCGGCATCGCCATCCTCACCGACACCGCGATCCGGTTGATGTGGTGGAACGGCGGCCGCGTGGCCCGCGACGGCGATCGCGACAACGGCAACAACCCGCTGGCGTACATCGGGTTCGCCCTGCTCATCTTCGCCCCGATCCTGGCCAAGGCGATGCAGGCCACGATCAGCCGCCAGCGCGAAACGCTCGCCGACGTGAGCGCCTGCCAGATGACGCGCTACCCACCTGGCCTGATCTCGGCCCTCGAGAAGCTGCGCGACGACAGCACGGTCACCCATTCGGCGTCCACCGCAACGGCGCACATGTGGATCGAACAGCCGATGGCCGGCGTCGGCGACGGCGGCCGGCTCGGCCGCACCCACCGCATGTTCGACACCCACCCCCCGCTCGAAGAGCGAATCGCCCTCCTGAGAGAACTCTGATGCTTCACCGATCCCGCACCCTCTCCCGCACCCTCACCTTTGTCGTCGTCGCGGGCTCCCTGGCCGCGTGTGGCGGCTCCGGCGAAGCTGCCCCCACCACGACCCAGGCACCGGTGCCCACCACCACGACCGAGGCGCCGGCACCCACCAGCACGGCAGCTCCGGCGCCGACCACCTCGGTCGCCGAGACCACCACCACGATCGCGCCCGAGCCGGTCATGCCGCTCACCGGCCTCCCGATCGCCGACCAGGCGCTGGCCCTGCGTCCGGCGCTGGTGGTCAAGCTCGACAACCACCCCCAGGCTCGCCCACAGTTCGGGCTCAACGCGGCCGACATCGTGTTCGAGGAGAACGTCGAGCGGCTCACCAGGTTCGCCGCGGTGTTCCAGAGCCAGGACTCCGATCGGGTCGGTCCAATCCGCTCCGGGCGCACCCAGGACGTGGCGTTGCTCGGCTCGCTCAACGCACCGCTGTTCGGCTGGAGCGGTGGCAACGGCAACGTCACCAGGGCGATCAACGACAGCGACCTGATCAGCCTCAGCCCCACCTCCACCGGCGGCAAGGGTGGGTTCTTCCGCGACAAGCGCGGCAACGAAACGTCGGAGCACACGCTGTACTCCAGCACGCCGGCGCTGTACACGTTCACGCCCATCTACGCCCCGGCGCCCCAGCAGCAGTTCGCCTACCGCACCGAAGGTGAGGCGTTCAACGCCGAACCGGCCACGGGTGTCGATGTCGACATGGACGGGGTGAAGGTGAACTGGACCTGGGACGCGGCATCCAGCAGCTACCTCAGGTTCCAAGGCGGCAAGCCCCACAACGACGCCACCCTCGGCCAGGTGAACGCGGCCAACGTGGTGGTGCTCGAAGTCGACTACCGGCCGAGCCCAGCCGACGCGCGCAGCCCGGAGGCGCAGACCGTCGGCACCGGTGTCGTGTACGTCTTCACCGGTGGCGTGCTCATCAGGGGCACGTGGACTCGCGCCGATCGGCTCCTGCCGTTCACGCTCACCGACGCATCCGGCGTCGAGATCGGGCTCACCCCCGGCCGCACCTGGGTGGAACTGGCCCGGGTCGAATCCACCACTCCCACCTGACAGTCACGTCCTGGTGCTCGCAGCACCTAGATCGACAGTGGGTGGCCGATCGAGGGGCGGATACGATGACCGGATGAGCGCGAACTCTGCTGCCAGCACAGGAACCTTCCCCGTCAAGCGGGGTCTCGCCGAGATGATGAAGGGCGGCGTCATCATGGACGTCGTCACCGCCGAGCAGGCCAAGATCGCAGAGGACGCCGGCGCCTGTGCCGTCATGGCGCTCGAGCGCGTTCCCGCCGACATCCGTCGCGACGGTGGGGTTGCCCGGATGAGCGATCCGCAGATGATCGAAGCGATCAAGGCGGCCGTCACCATCCCGGTCATGGCCAAGGCGCGCATCGGCCACTTCGTCGAAGCGCAGATCCTGGAGGCGCTCGGCGTCGACTACATCGACGAGAGCGAAGTGCTCACGCCCGCCGACGAGACGCATCACATCGACAAGTACGCATTCACCGTGCCGTTCGTGTGCGGCGCCACCAACCTCGGTGAGGCGCTGCGACGTATCAGCGAGGGCGCGTGCATGATCCGCAGCAAGGGCGAAGCCGGCACCGGCAACATCGTCGAGGCCGTGCGCCACCTGCGCAACATCATCGGCGACATCCGCAAGATCACCCAGGCCGATTCGGCCGAGCTGTTCCAGTGGGCCAAGCAGCTGCAAGCTCCGTTGCCGTTGGTGCAGGGCATCGCCCAGACCGGGTGG
>VFMC01000715.1 GCA_006515795.1 Acidimicrobiaceae bacterium
CCGCCTTCCGCGAGGCCCACCTGACGGACTCCGGCACCTACAGCATCACGCGCAGCAGCGGCGAAGCCTACGACCTGAACCAAAGCGAAACCAGCTCGTTCGACCAGCAGGAAGACGCGAACAGCCTGTTCAGCGACAGCGGGCACAGCGCCACCGGCACGCTCACCAGCACCAACATCGGCGGCGGCAGCTCCACCTTCGAGCAGAGCGGTTCGGACGGCTTCGCCTCGCTGGAATCCGGCAGTTACCACCTCGACCAACGTTACGAAGCCGAGGAGATCTCCAACGAGTTCCAGGCCCACACCTTCCAGCTGGTCGAGGACAGCTCGTCCGTCTTCAGCATCGGTCGCAGCGGTGCATCGCAGTTCACCCTGGTCCAGACCGGCAACTCCAGCTTCGCCTTCGGCGATCCCGGCCAGACTTCCTTGTCCGGCGTCGGCCATGCGGCCAGCGGCGCCAGTTCCGACACGCAGGGGTCCAGCGACAGCTTCAGCCTGACCCAGACGGGCGACAGCGCTTACCAGACGGAGGAAACCGGCAGCGACCACACCTTGCTCGAGGACCGCGAGCGCTGGTCCACGGGCGAGGAACGCGTCGAAACCATCGTGCTGGGGCAGGAAACCCAGTCTCACGAGCGCCTGACGCAGACCGGCCACGACGACTACACCCTGAGCCGCGACGGCCGCAACACCCTGGCCCACACCGACAGCGGCAGCGACAGCCTCGGCTCGCTCGCCCCACCACCGGCACGGAGCTCGACAGCCTTCAGGTGCGCACCACCGGCGACGACGACTTCGAGGACTTCACCGAACAGTCCCACGGCAACGAGAGCTACACCTTCGAGCGCGTCGGCACGACCCACACGCTGTTGGACGAGAGCGGCAATGAGTCGCTGGCGCTGACCGACGGCCAGGACGGGCCGATCCCGGACGGCACGCACAGTTACACCGTCGCCAACGGCTCGGCGTACACCTACACCCTCGCTAAGGACAGCACGGTCACTTACACCGTGAGCGACCGGGGCACCTACGACTTCAGCAGCGCAGACACCCGGCTGGCCACTACTGGCGGCTTCGAGAT
>VFMC01000716.1 GCA_006515795.1 Acidimicrobiaceae bacterium
GGGCCGGCCAAGACGGTCGAAGTCGCGGGCGTGTCGTTCGGCGCGGGGAATCTGTTCTTCCCCATCAGCTACATCTTCGGCGACGGAGTCATGGGCGAGCAGGTCCTCAGGCCCACCCGTAGAGCGGGCACAAGATTCTGAGCAGGCACCAAAGCACGACCGCCGACACCACGTCGAGCACGAGGCCGGCCTTCAGCATGGTCGTGAAGGGTACGCGGCCGGTGCCGTACACGATGGCGTTGGGTCCCGTCGACACCGGCAGCGCGAAGCCACAGGTCGCCGCCATCCCGACCGCGAGCACCGGCGCGATCGGCGAGACCCCGAGTTCCGTGGTGATGCCGAGCACGATCGGGACGAGCATGGTGGCGGTGGCGGTGTTCGAGCAGATTTCGGTGAACACGACGGTGAACACGATCACCAGGGCCGTGAGCGACCACAAGTCCTGGACGCCGGTGACCGCCAGAAAGCCGCGCCCGAGCGCCTGCGCCAGGCCCGTCGCGAACATCTGGCCACCGAACAACATGATGATGCCCCAGTCGACCTTGAGTGCTTCCTTCCAGGGCAGCACCGGCGCACCGCCCGGCGCATCGCGCAGCATGAACAGGATCGACGCGGCCACGATCGCGACCGCTCCCTCCGGCAATGCCTTCTCCAGCGTCGAAGCCCAGGGTGAACCGGCGATCTGGAGCATCGACGGAAACACCCAGCCCGTCACCGCCACGCCGAAGGACAACGCCGTGGCGAGTTCACCGCGTGACCAGGCGCCGGGTCGCGGCGGCTCGACGTCCGTGCCTTTGGGCGCTGCGACCGCGGGGGCCTTGCGCGGATCGAACCAACCGAGCGTCACCTGCGTGGCGACTGCGAGCGCGCACGCGATCGGCAGACCAATGATGAGCCACTGGACGAACCCGAATTCGATCCCCGCCTCGCCCAGCAGCCGCGCGGTGATGAGATTCGGGGCGGTGCCGACCAGCGTGCCGATGCCGCCCACCGAGCACGCGTAGGCGATGGCCATCAGATGGCCCGCGGTGCGTCGCTTGGCGTCCGGGCTCTCCGCGTTGCGACCGCCGACGGCGCCGAGCAGGATGGGCACCAGGATCGCCGTCGCGGCGGTGTTCGAGATCCACATCGACAACAGCACCGAAGCGACGGTCGCCGCCGTGCGCATGCGCGACGGATCCCCAGCGACCAGGCGCGAGCCGAAGATGCGCGCCG
>VFMC01000320.1 GCA_006515795.1 Acidimicrobiaceae bacterium
CGGCTGCCGAGGTGTGACCGGCGCCGACGCCGCGGTCGCGTCGCTGACCCGGTTGGTCTCGTTCATCACGGAGAGCCGCACGTCGAACATCGCCCTGCTGGAATGGGTTGCCGATCGCGCCGATGCCGCCGGCGCGAGAGTCGAGATCCTTCCTGGCGCGCCCGGCCGCGCCAACCTGCTCGCCTCCTTCGGCCCGGAGGGTGCCGGTGGCGTTCTTCTGTCGGCGCACTCGGATGTGGTTCCTGCCGGCGAGGGATGGGCACATCCTGCATACGCCGTCACCCGCGAGGGAGATCTGCTGTTCGGCCGGGGCACCGCCGACATGAAGGGCTTCATCGCCGTCGCGCTCGAGTTGCTCTGCCGTCTCGATCCAGCAGATCTGCATCACCCCGTGCACCTCGCCCTGTCGTACGACGAGGAGGTCGGATGCGCCGGGGTCGGTGGCCTGCTCGATCATCTCGCGGCCACCGGATCGGTCAGACCCGACCTGGTGCTGATCGGCGAGCCGACGATGATGCAGCCGCGCAATCGGCACCTGGGCAAGGTGGCCTTCGATGTGACCTTCACCGCCGAGCCTGGCCATTCGAGCCGATCACACGTTCTGCCGAGTGCGATCACTTCAGCGGCTCGGGTCGTGGCCCGGATCGACGCCGAGAACCACCGTCACCGGCCGGTCGAGGCTCGCGCCTCGCCTGAGGTTTCGTTGAACTGCGGAACGCTGCACGGCGGACACGCGCTCAACGTCGTTGCCGAGCGTTGCGAGCTCAGCTTCGAGGTGCGCTTCTCGACCGATCACGACCCCGAGCGGTTGCTCGCGCCGCTACGTGACGCGATCGACCGACCGAAGCAGACCAGCCGATGCTGGCGCTGGTGGAGCGCATCGCCGACGCCGGCAAGGCAGCGGCGATCGGCTACGGCACCGAGGGCGGCATGTTTGCCGCGGCCCTGCGTGTTCCGGTGGTGATCTGTGGCCCAGGCGACATCGCCGTCGCCCATCGCCCCGACGAGTTCGTCAGCGTCGAGCAGCTGCTGCGCTGCGAGCGTTTCCTGAGCGGCCTGATCGAAGCGCTCTGTGCCGGTCCTTGAGCCAAGCCGTCGCGAAGTCGACGAAGCGGTCGGCATCTGTCGACCTCGGCGGGGATGCCGGCGAGGCCCGTAGCCGGGCGACGCCGAGTCGGAGCCCGGGCACATCATCAGCGAGGGGCACGTGGCAAACCTCGCCTCCTCCGGCGGTGACCGACCCCCGCGGAACCAGGTTGACGATGCTGTAGCCGAACCCCGCTGCTACCAACGAGCGAAGCAGGAACGCGTCGGTTGCGCGCATCGCCGGTCGCATCGGCTGGTCCGCCGAGAGGAACACAGCGGTGAAGTAGTCGCGGCTCAGCGGCAGGTCGAGCAACACGAAGGGATCGTCGGCCAGTGCCCGAAGTGAGACGCGCCGGCGATGGGCCAACCGGTGATCGGCGGGTAGCAGGGCCAGCGGTGGCACGTCGACAGCGGCGCGGAAGTCGAAGGCGTTGTCGAGCTGCAGGTCGTATGTGAGTGCTACGTCGATGTCCCTCGCCTCCATCGCGCGCAGCAACTCAGCCTGGTCGCCAGTGATCAGCGTGACCGGCGCCGACGGATGGGCGTCGCCGTAGGCGCGCAGCAACGGAGGCAGCACGATCGGGGCAACGGTCACGAGCGCGCCGACGCGCACCGTGCCGGCACGCGACGAGGTGAGGTGCCCGGCGTGCTGCTCGAACTCGTCGGCATGTTGCAGCATCGCCCGGGTCTCGGGTACCAGCGCCGATCCGACGTTGGTGAGGATCAGGCTTCGCCCGCGCGACCGGTCGAACAGCACGACACCTAGCGACGTCTCTAGGTCGCGCAGCGCGGTGGACAGCGTCGGCTGCGACACGCCGAGTCGCACCGCTGCATCGCTCATCGACCCGGCGTCGGACATCGCCAGGAAGTAGTGGAGGTGGCGCAGGTTGATCACGGTGGAAATCATAGTGGTTGACTATTTCTTCGACGATCTCATAGTTTCGTAGCATGAACTCCCCGGAGACCGAAACGCTGCTGGCTCGGGTGGCCGAGATCGGACCGACGTTTCGCGAGCGGATGCGCGAGCTCGACGTCGGGTCCTCGTTTCCCTTTCAGAACCTCGCCGAGGCACAACAGGCCGACCTGCACAAGCTGACCGTGCCCCGCGAGTACGGCGGGTTCGGGTACTGGCGCGACGACAACTACAGCGGCTTCTACCGGATCCTCGAACAGCTCGCCTACTGGGACACCAACACCGCCCAGTTGCTCCAGGTTCACAACCACGCCGTCGGCATCGTCGGGTGGCACGCCACGCCCGAGCAGCGCGAGCTGTTCCTTCCGCAGATCGTCGGCGGGGCCTTCTGCGCCTCGCTCGGTTCGGAGGCGCACATCTTCGAAAACGGCGCAGAGCACTCGTTCCAACCGATTCTCCCGGTGTCACGCTGCTCGACGACTGGGACATGCTCGGCATGCGCTCGACGGTGTCTTGCGGTGTCGTGTTCGACGACGTGTTCGTGCCCGACTCGCACCTGATCGGTACTCCAGGCTGCTGGGTGACCAACGACCCGCGCACGTTCTCGTGCGCGTACGCGACCAACCACCTCGGTACGGCCCAGGGGGCGTTCGACTTCATCGCCGGATACGTCGCGGCACGTGACGATCTCCGCGAATCGGAAGCCGTCAGGGTGCGCCTCGGGCGAATGGACGCACAGCTGTTCGCCACCCGCAGCGCGCTGTACGCCACGGCGGCGCGCCTCGATCGCGGTGACGACCCCGACGACGTCGAGGCCGACGCAGTGCGAACCATGCACCTCGCCAAGAACGCCGTGCTGAGCATCCCGTACGAGGGGTTCGACATCGTTGGCGCCCGCGCCGCGCACCAGCGCTACCCACTCGGGCAGATGATGCGCGATGCTCGCACCTTCACACTGCACTTCCGCGACGACCTCTACGTGCAGCGACTCGCGGTGCATGCGATGGGGGGTGGGTTCTCGGCCAAGCGGGGTCGCGGCGGATCGACGCCGTTCGACCAGGCCCACGCGGGCGCGTGACAATGGTGGGGATGCACCCGGACACCCAACTGTTGATCGACGTCTGCGCGATCGACTCGATCTGGGGCAACGAACGGATGCTCGCCGAACACCTGGCCGGCGAGCTGCGAGCGTGGGGGCTGAACGACGTGGTGCTGGTCGAGTCCCTCCCCGGCCGACCATCGGTGGGCGCCCGCCTGCGCGGTGCCGGTGGTGGGCGCTCGCTGGTGCTCAACGGTCATCTCGACATCTACGAGCTCAGCGAGGATTGGACCCGCGATCCGTTCGCTCCATCACTCGAGGCTGGCAGGGTGTACGGCGCCGGGGTCGCCGACATGAAGGCCGGTACCGCTGCTGCGCTGGCGGCGTTGCGGCGTACCGCCCGTCGCGCCGCCGCCGGGCAGGGTCTGCGCGGTGATGTCGTGTTCCAGGGCGTCTCGTGTCACTTCGAGGGTGGGGTGGGAACGCGGTCTTTGTGCGAGGCCGGGTTCGTCGCCGACGCGGCGATCGGGTGCGAGCCATCGAGCAACACCATCGGCATCGCCCACCGCGGCGCGGCCTACCTGAAGATCACCACCCGCGGCCGCCAGGCCCACACCACGTACAAGGAACTGGGCCTCAACGCGATCGAGACGATGGAACCGATCCTCGCCGGGCTGCGGGCGCTGGAGGCCGAGCTGCCGTACACGCCACACGACCTGCTGCCCGGCGGGCCGATCCTCAACATCGGCACCATCTCCGGAGGCACGAAGCACAACCAGGTGCCGGATCGGTGCACGATCACCCTCGACATCCGCCTGCTACCGGGCCAGGACGCGCACGACGTGAAGGCTCGGGTCGAGCAGATGATCGCCGATCTGGTCCGCGACGTCGATGCGCGCATCGACGCCGTCGTCGAGTTCAGCGAGCACTGGTTGTCGGGTCCTCGGCATGCCTACGAGATCGACGCGGGTGAAGCGATCGTGCAGGTCGTCGACCGCGCCGTGCGCACGGTGACCGGGGCGACGCCGCCGTACCAGGGCGTGCCGTTCTGGTGCGACCTGGTGACGCTACGCGAGTTCGGCGTGCCCGGCGTCAACTTCGGGCCGGGTGATCCGCCGTACAACTTCCCCGACGAGTACGTGGTCGAGGCGCAGTTCCTGCAGGCAGTCGACGTCTACGAGACAGCGATCCTGGATTGGTGCGGGTGAGCGGCCGCAACCTCAACGTCGTCAATGCGGCCTCACTTGTTCGGGTGCGCGATCGCGGGGAGGTGCGTCGCGGGGCGATGCAGAACGAGCTCGACATCGTTCACGGCGGGGCGGTGGCGATCAGGGATGGAGTCATCGTCGCCGCAGGCGCGACCAGCGACGTGCTGGCCGGCTTCGGCGAGCCGGGGGTGCCGACCATCGATGCCACCGGCAGGTCGGTGCTCCCAGGCCTGGTCGACTGCCACAGCCACCCGATCTTCGATGGCGAGCGTCACGACGAGTACGCCGAACGGCTGGGTGGGGCGAGCCTTGCCGATGTCGCCGCCCGTGGCGGGGGGATCTGGCGCAGCGTCGTTGCCACCCGCGGCGCCAGCGACGAAGCGCTGCTCGGTCGCCTCCGCTGGTCTTACCGGCGCTTGCTCGCCGGCGGCATCACCACGCTCGAGGTCAAGTCCGGCTACGGCCTCACGGTGGCCGAGGAGCTACGCGAGTTGGACCTGCTGCAGCGGTCGCGGAGCCTCACCCCGCTCGACCTGGTGATCACATTCCTCGGTGCCCACGTGGTGCCCCGCGATCTCGATGCGCCGCCAGATCAGCGCGGCGATCTGTACACGGCGCTCGTCGACGAGATGATGATGCCGGCTGTGGTCGCCCAGGGAGTTGCCCAGTTCCACGACGTCACCGTCGAATCCGGCTACTTCACCCCCGAGCAGGCACTGCGCCTGATGCGCCGCAGCCTCGAGGTGGGGCTTCCCGTGCGCGTGCACGCCGATGCCTGGGCCACGTCGCGTGGCTGGGCGACGGCGGTCGCCGGGGGAGCGGTGTCGGCCGACCATCTCACCTACACGCCCGACGACGAGATTCGCGAGGTCGGGCGCGCCTCGACAGTGGCTGTGGTGCTGCCGATCGCCGAGTTGCTCTACATGACCGATCGTCGTGCCAACGCCCGGCTGTTGATCGATCAGAAC
>VFMC01000717.1 GCA_006515795.1 Acidimicrobiaceae bacterium
TCGAGTCGCCCGCGCCGCAGGCCAACAGCACCCAAGCGCTCGCCACGACGGCCCACGCGCGTACCGACCGCCCCCGCCGATCCACCACGAACGACGGTAGCACCCGGGCGCCCGGCGTCCAAGACGCGCGTGCTACGGCGACCAGGTCCAGACGTAGGGCACGCCGCCGCGCGTGCCGAGCACCATGATCGTGTCGGCGGAGGCGGCGACTTCGCTGGCGTACGTGTTGGTGCCACCCATGAACGTGAAACTGCCGAGGAAGAACTCCCGCCAGTTGCTGCCCATCGTCGGATCGGCGCCCGCCGGACACACGGTCAAGTAGTGAGAGCCCGAGAGGCACAGGCCGCCGGTGCACGTGGTGCCGAGCAACGCGAGCCCTCCGCCGCTGGTGACCGCCGCGTCGAAGTAACCGCGACTGGCCTGGTTCGGCAGACCGCTGATCGCCGCGCAGGCGGGATCGCCATCCAGCGCGGAATCGTCGCAAGTGACGAGGTTCTCGGCACCGTAGCCGAACGCGAGCACCTCGCCCGTCGCGTACAGGAGCGAACCGGCCCACGTGCCGCTGGTGTCGCTACGCTCGACCGTGCCGATGCTGTAATCCGGCATCGTGGAGTCGACGTAGATGCGTCGGGTGGGGGACCCGGAGTCCGTATTCACGACCGCGAGCGCGCCCTTGTACGTCGCCGTGAAACCGCTGGTTCCCGTGTAGGGCGAAACGCCCAGGAACGTCGGGATCGGTGCATGGGAGGATGGCGCAAGCCGTCCACGAGCAGCGCACCAGGCGACCGGTCGACGACGTGGTGGTGTCGTCGCCCCAGAACCACACGTGGGTCTCCCCACCGATCAGGCCACCCTCCCGATGCCGCGATGCGCCCTGGAAGTTTCCGACGTTCGGCGTACCGCTCGCGAGCGATGTCGCGATGTCGTTCCCCACCCAGTCGACCGTCTTCGCGGTGGTATCGAGTTCGCCGACGTTGCCACTGGCAACGGCGTAGCCAGACAGCAAGTCGGAGCCCGTGCCCGCCACCGCCGCCCCGCCCGCGGTGTCCGTCGTGTAGTGCGTCATCGCGTCCT
>VFMC01000718.1:0-727 GCA_006515795.1 Acidimicrobiaceae bacterium
CCGTCGCGGCTCGGAATCGCGAGCTCGTCGAGCCCGACCCCGGCGAGGCGCGGTGCGATGCGGATCACGCGCGCTTCGGCTCTCGCGTACACGACGCCATCGGCGTCGACGTCGAGGCCTCGGATGTCCCCGATCCGTGCACCGAGCGCGGGGCCACCCTCGGGAAGCGGAAAGCCGAGCCACTGGACTCCGCCTGCGACGGATGTGATGAGGCCGTCAGGTGTGACGAGCCGGATCCGGAAGTAACCGTCACTGACGAGGAGGCTGCCATCGGGCGTGACGGCCGGCGCCCACGGAAAGGGGACCACCGCGTCGACCGCGGGCCCGCCGTCTCCTGACCCATCCCCGGGGAACGAGAGGCCGTTGCCTGCCACAGTCGTGATGAGGCCGTCGGGCGTGATGCGTCGGACGCGGCTGCCGAGGAGTGTCGCAACGAAGAGACTCCCGTCGGGCCCGAGCGCGAGGCCCGCGGGTCTGGCGAGCTCTGCGGCGATCGCGAGGCCACCGTCCCCCGAGGAGCCGCTCGTGCCGGTGCCCGCGATCGTTCGAATGAATCCGTCGGCGCCGATTCGCCGTACGCGGTGGCACAGGGGCTCGGACACGTAGACGCTTCCGTCTGCCGCGACTGCGAGCGATGCGCCCCATTGTCCTTGACGCGTGGCGAGGGCGCCGTCGGTCGCCGGGCCATCGGGTGGGCACGTCACGGGGGCCGGGCAGGGTGACGGGC
>VFMC01000718.1:754-1264 GCA_006515795.1 Acidimicrobiaceae bacterium
TGCGGTCCAGCCACGGTCCGGATCCGCCCACGCCGACCCACGCGCCGGATCCGCTGGTGCTCCCAGATGTAGAGCTGGCCGTCGGGCGCGACATCGATCGCCTCGACCGTTGCAAGGACCGCGTGCAGCGCCGGGATGCCGTCGTCGCCGATGTCGGTGATCGGAACCATCAACGTGCCGCCGTCCACGAACGGTTCGACCGTACCATCCGGGGCGAGCCGCCAGATCCGCCTGTCGTTGACGAGCGCGTCGCTGAAGTAGACCGAGCGATCGGGCCCCACTGCCATCACGGCGCCCCCGTTCGGTAGGAGCGTGCGAGCGATCGGTCCCGTTTCCGACGGGCTCACCTCGCTGCCATCACCGAGGTGGAGCACACGCACCTGCGGCTCGTAGACGTGGTGAACGTCGAGGCCGAAGCCGCCGAGCCCGGTCGGGCGTGGATCCCACGTGCCGACCTTGCCGCGCCATTCCGTCCAGATGGTGACCCTGAACCGTTCCCAGTCGGCCGTG
>VFMC01000321.1:0-3173 GCA_006515795.1 Acidimicrobiaceae bacterium
GGCGTCCCCGTCAGGATGACCTGGGTGCCCGCGTCAAACGTCCCCGCGCAGCCGCCCAGCAGATCACAGGTGAGGCCGACCGGGTCGCTCGTGATGACGCCCCCCCCGGTCCCCAGCCGCGTGACCGTCAGCACCACGGTGCGCCGCACGAACGTCGCCGTCACCGTCTTGGCGGCATCCACCGTGACCGTGCACGCCCCCGTGCCCGTGCACGCGCCCGACCACCCGGCAAACTCCGAGTTGGCGTCCGGCGTTGCCGTCAGCGTCACTCCGGTGCCCTGGTCATACGTCGCCGTGCAGGTCGCGCCGCAATCGATGCCGGCCGGCGTGCTCGTCACCGTCCCGCCGCCGCTCCCCGCCACCGTCACCGTCAGCGGGTGCTGATTCGTGATGAACGTCGCCGTCACCGACTTGGCAGCGTCCATCGTGACGCTGCAGGCGCCCGTGCCCGTGCACGCGCCCGACCAGCCGGCGAAGGACGAGGTCGCGTCCGGTGTCGCCGTCAGCGTCACGACCGTGCCGCTGTCAAACGTCGCCGCGCACGCCGCCCCGCAGAAGATCCCCACGGGATCGCTGGCGACGACGCCCCCACCGGTCCCGAGGCGGTTCACTGTGAGCGTGACGGCCCGGCGCACGAACGTCGCCGTCACCGTCTTGGCGGCATCCATCGTGATGGTGCACGCCCCCGTGCCCGTGCACGCGCCCGACCACCCGGCAAACTCCGAGTTACTGTCCGGCGTCCCCGTCAGGCCCGTCCCGAGGAGCGGCCCAATCGTGAGGTCATACCGCTGGCGGACCGTCGTCGTCGTGCTCGACGAATTGTCGCCGCCGTTGGGGTCGGGCGTCGTGCTGGTGGTGGTACCGGTGTTGGCAATCGTGCCCGACGTCGTCGTGGTGACGGCGATCGTATAGGTCGCCGTCTCCCCGTTGCCGAGCGAAGCGGTGGTGCAGGTGACCGTGCCGTTGACCGCGTCGCACCCAACGGAGGAAGACACGTAGGTCGTGCCGGCCGGGAGCACGTCGGTCGTGCGGAGGTTTCGCGCCGTGGTCGGACCGTTATTCCTCACGGTGAGGGTGTAGGTGATCGACGCGCCCACTGTCGTGGTCGCCGGGCCGATCTTGGTGGTGGTGGTATCGGCCTGCACCAGGCCCGCATCGCGCGATGTGTCGGTGGCGCCAGGGGCGAGCGCGAACAGGTCGGTAACACCGGTAGACGGATCGGCGTCGCTATCGACGTTGTCCGCGCCGGCATCCTTGAGCGTGAAACCCCAACCCGGGGCCACGAACCTGACCTGGTAGCTGCCGGGCGCCAGGCCGGTGAACAGGTAATGGCCAGTGGGATTGGTCGCCGTCGGCACACCGACCACCGCGCCCGTCGCGTCGAGCAGCGTCACCGAGACGCCCGCCAGTCCGGGTTCTCCAAGTTCCTGAATGCCATTGCCGTTCAGATCCTGCCAGACGTAGTCGCTGATGGAGGCGTCTGCCGAGCGCACGGTCACGGAGAAGGAAGCCGTAGCGGATGCGCCGATGATGTCCGTGACGGTGCAGGCTACCGTCGTCGTGCCGATGGGAAAGGTGCTGCCGGATGACGGGGCGCACGCCGTAGTTACCGCGTGGCCGTCGGGGTCACCTGCGGTCACGCTGTATGTCACGACGGCGCCGCTGGAACTGGTGGCGTTGACCGTGATGCTCGCCGGCGTCGTGATCCAAGGCGGGTTGTTGACGACGATTACGGCGAAGCTGGCCGAGGCGGAGGCTCCGTGCGTGTCGGTAGCTGTGCACGTGGTGGTCGTCGTGCCGATGGCGAAGGTGCTGCCGGATGCCGGCGCACAGCTAATGGTCACAGCATCGCCGTCGGGGTCGCTTGCCGTGACGGTGTAGGTGACCACTGCGCCCGCAGAACTGCTGGCGACGACGGTGATATCCGCGGGGACGGTGATGGTCGGCGGTCGATTCTCGACTGTGGTCGTCGTGCTCGACGAGTTGTCGCCGCCGCTGGGGTCGGGCGTATCGCTGGTCGTGGTAGACGTATTCGTCTTCGTGCCGGGCGTGTTCACGGTCACGACGATGGTGTAGGTCGCCGTCTCCCCGTTGCCGAGCGAACCGGTGGTGCAGGTGACCGTGCCATTGACCGCGTCGCACCCAGCGGAGGATGACACGTAGGTCGTGCCGGCCGGCAGCACGTCGGTCGTACGGACGTTGCGCGCCGCGGTCGGACCGTTGTTCGTCACCGTGAGGGTGTAGGTAATCTGTCCGCCGACGGTTGTGGTCGCGGTACCGGTCTTGGTCGTGGTCGTATTGGCCTGGACGAGGCCCGCGTCGCGCGATGTGTCGGTGGCGCCAGGGGCGAGCGCGAACAGGTCGGTAACACCGGTAGCCGGATCGGCGTCGCTATCGACGTTGTCCGCGCCGGCATCCTTGAGCGTGAAGCCCCAACCCGGGGCCACGAACCTGACCTGGTAGCTGCCGGGCGCCAGGCCGGTGAACGTGTAATTGCCGGTGGGATTGGTCGCCGTCGGAACACCGACCACCGCGCCCGTCGCATCGAGCAGCGTCACCGAGACGCCCGCCAGTCCGGGTTCTCCAGCTTCCTGGATGCCATTGCCATTCAGGTCCTGCCAGACGACATCGCTGATGGAACCAGTACTTGTGGGCGTGAACGTCGCGGTCACGCTCTTCGCCGCATCCATCGTCACGACACACGCGCCCGTGCCGGCGCAAGCGCCTGACCAGCCGTCAAACACCGAGGCCGCGTCCGGGGCAGCGGTGAGGGTCACGGCGGTGCCGCCGGTGTACGGCTCGGTGCAATCGGCGCCGCAGTCGATGCCGGCCGGCGCACTCGTGACGGTACCGCTGCCGGTCCCCGCGAGGGTCACCGTGAGCGGGAACGTCGGCTCACGTACGAGGGCGATCTGGATGGTCATTAACTCGTCGCACACCAGGCGCACCGGAATGTCCGGCACCGGCACGATCCCCGGTGGCACCACGACGTGAATCAGGTAGTCGCCGGCCCGGAGCTTTCCGCCGTTGAAGGTGTTCGTCACGCTGCCAATCGACGCGGCCAGATCGCCGGCGACGGCGTCTCGAATCTCGATCGTCACCGGCTCGGTGTTCGGCACGCCGTCAAGCGTGACGGTGCCGGTCAACCCCGCCTCGCCCGCCGATGCCCAATC
>VFMC01000321.1:3187-6052 GCA_006515795.1 Acidimicrobiaceae bacterium
CCACCGGTACGTCAACGTCGTCGCCGTCGCCGGCGTGTTCAGGGTGCTCACCGTGACGCTGAGCGGCTCGCCGGGCGCCACCTGGAAGCGCCACCGGACCGGACCTTCCTCGAAGCTCGGCGTGGAGGGACTATTGGTGCTGATGGTCTCGGCGCCACGCGCGCGGAGGCGGAAATGTGATTGCGTGCTCGGTGTCCCTGGCGTCGCAATCACGATCCGGTAGACGATGCCCGGCCCTGGTGCGGTAATCGTTGGCACGACCGCCGGAACTTCGCTGCCGGGGGGCTGGCCTGGAGGGTAGCTGGCCGTCGCGTTGCCGACGG
This sequence comes from Acidimicrobiaceae bacterium, assembly GCA_006515795.1. Classification (GTDB taxonomy): domain Bacteria; phylum Actinomycetota; class Acidimicrobiia; order Acidimicrobiales; family Ilumatobacteraceae; genus VFMC01. The sequence continues at coordinate 3,511 of VFMC01000321.1, forward strand.
GCGTGGCGCCGTTGAATACCTGGATGGTGACCGTTTCCCCTTCGAAGGGGTTCACCGAGCGGGCGAACGCCGCGATGTCGAGGGGCCCGCCGAGCGCCCTGACAAACCACGTCTGGGTTCCGGCCGCGTTGCTGTTCATGACCAGGGGGGTGCACACACATGGCGCCGCGAGGGGCGGCAGGGGCCCAGGCGGCGGGGGCAGCTGAGCCAACCCCAGTCGGGGCCAGGCCGCAAACAGCACGGCCAGGCCAATCGCAACCACGTGGCGGTTAATGGATGGAGTATTGGTCAACATGGCAACCTCGAGTCCAAGTGGTCAAAAACAAAGCAAACGTGATGAGAATCTGCCCCCGCCTCACGCAGCGTCCGAGACGCTCAGGGCTCTGGCACGGCACGATAGAGGACGTCAGGCTGAGAAGTCCCGAAATTGGCTTGAAATCACCTTGAATAATTTCTGCGAAGTGACTGCTCATGGTCGAAACTCCCGCGTCGCGCGTAACACCCGCCCCGGTCACCTCGCGCGACGACAGGGGAGCCTATTGAGAGACGCGGAGAACCGCGACGAATCACCTCATCGGACTGGCCGTCGCCGGTTCCCCCAGGCAACGGGCGGTATACTCACCGATGCGTGAGCAGCCGTGGCCGTGAACGAACCGTCGCCGACGTGACGGCACTTCTTGGGGCTTGGAACTCCGGCCCGGCGGCCCGCAGCGACGTGCTCGATCTGCTGTACAGCGAGCTGAAGGCCCAAGCGGCCCGCCAACTGCGCCGGGAGCGCACGGGGCACACCCTGTGCACCACGGCGTTGGTACACGAGGGCTTCCTGCGGCTCGCCTCGCAAAAGGGCCCCTGGCAGAACCGTCACCAGTTCTTGGCCGTGGCGTCGCGGATGATGCGGCGCATTCTCGTCGACCATGCCCGGAAGCGCAGGGCGGCCAAGCGGGAGGCGCTACTGGTGGAGCTGGTCGAGACCGAGGTGCCGGGGCCCGCGCCAAGCGTCGATCTCGTCGCGCTCGATGAGGCGTTAGACGACCTGGCGCGGCAGGACCCGCGCGCCGCACAACTCGTGGAACTCCGTTACTTCAGCGGCCTGACACAGGACGAAGCGGCGGCGGCGCTCTCGGTCTCGATGGCGACCGTGGCCCGAGATTGGACCTTTGCCCGGGCCTGGCTCTTCCGGCGGCTCAAGGGCGCTGCCCCGGCGCCCTGACCCGACATGGCAGCAACGTCTGGCGCGCGCGTCAAGCACCTGCTCGAGCAGGTACTTCGCCTCGCGCCCGCGGACCGGACAGAGTTTCTCAGCCGCACCTGTGGCGACGACGACGACCTGCGTCGCGAAGTCGAATCACTCGCGGCGGCGGGCCTGGAGGCCGGCGCGTTCCTGCAATGGCCGGCGGCGCCGTCGGGAGTCAGCCTTGTGCTCTCAACATTTGGCGACGTCCAGGCGCGGCAGCGGTCCCCGCGCGCCGCACACCTGCCGCTCGGCGCGCTGATCAACGGCCGCTATCGGGTCGAGCAGTTCGCCGGCGAAGGGGGCATGGGTGCCGTGTATCGCGTCATGGACACCGCACGGTCGCGAACGTTGGCGCTCAAGACGGTCAGCGGCCAGACGTCGTCGTTCGTCAACCTCTTCAAGATCGAGTTTCGGACGCTCGCCAGCCTTCGCCATCCGCACTTGGCCCAGAGCCACGACTTCGAACCGATCGTCGGCTCAGACGACTACTGCTTCACGATGGACTTCGTCGAGGGCCGCAGTATCCTGGACGCGACCGACGGGGCCGGGTGGACGACGGTCGTCGAACTCATCGTCCAGTTGTGCCGCGTGCTCGCGTATGTGCATAGCCGCGGGATCATCCATCGCGACATCAAGCCGAACAACGTGCTCGTCACCGCCGACGGCGCACTCAAACTGGTCGACTTCGGGCTGGTGGGCAGCGCCCTAAACGGCGGGCAAACGATGGGCACGCCGGCGTACCTGGCGCCCGAACTGTTCGATGGCCGGTCCGGCGACCATCGCGGCGACCTGTACAGCCTCGGCGTCCTCGCGTATCAGCTGCTATGCCGGCAGCTGCCGTTCGCTGGCGGTGGCGTCGCCGAGGTGCTGCGCCCGCCCGCTCCGACGCCGGTCTTTCCCGGCCATCTCGACGTGCCACCGTGGTTGAGGGACATCGTCCTGCGCCTGTGCGCCGCGCAGCCAGCCGATCGCTTCCGCGGCGGCAACGAGGTCATCGAGGCCGTCAACCGTGGCGGCGCGCTGAGCTACCCGATCGAAACGACCGCTACCCGCGAGAGCTACGTGGTGTCTGGACGGTTTGTCGGCCGCGACGCCGAACTGGCCGCACTCGCCGCCCACGTCGAGGGCCGGCTTCGTGGTGCGACCGCCACCCCACCGCTGTTCTTCATCGGCGGCCAGAGCGGTGTCGGCAAGACGCGGCTCGTGGGCGAGCTTCGGCACGCGTTGCAGGTCGATCGCTACATGTTCGTCGCCGGCCACTGCTTCGAGGGCGCGGCAGCCGAGTACGGCGCGTTCGCCGAGGCGATC
>VFMC01000322.1:0-750 GCA_006515795.1 Acidimicrobiaceae bacterium
CCGTTGGCGCCGATCACCGCGGCGATACCGAACTCGCGCGACACGATCGCGGCGTGGCACAGCGCTCCGCCTTCTTCCACCACGAGGGCGCCGATCACCGGCAGCAACGAGTTCACCGACGGTCCAGTGAAGGGCGCGACCAGCACATCGCCCGGCTCGAGCTGATCGAACGCGAGCATCAGGTCGCGCACCACGCACGCCCGCCCGCGGTAGGCGGTGTCGCCGATGCCGATTCCGCTCACGGTCGATGTTTCGTCGTCTGCGGGCGGTGGCGTGGCATCGGCGTCGAGGTTGGCCATGAGTGCCGCGGTGGCACGGGCCATCGCCTTCGGGAATGCGTCGAGTGGGGGAGGAGCCTCGGGTTCACCGAGCAGTCGAGGTGGGGGTGTGGCTTCGATACGGTCGCGCTCGGCTGCACGCTCGACGAGTTCGTCGGCCGATGGTCCGTCGGCGCCTCGTGGCACACGACCGCGCAGCGCCCGGTCGAGCTCGTCGGGGAACAGTTCGACTACGTGCGCAACGTCGTGCACGGCTCCGACTGCGTGCAGCCGTCGTCCGGCTTCCAGTAGGGCGCGCCGCACCAGTCCGCACGGCCAGTTCCAGCACAGGCCGCGGATGTCTTCGCGCTGGCGATGTCCGTAGCGAGCCTCGGCCAGCAACTCGTCGAAGTGCGCTCGGTGCTCGGCCGGGACGCGGGCGCGAACGGCTGCGTCGTCGGGTTTGGCGATGTCGAGATGTTCGGTGGCACCG
>VFMC01000322.1:756-6124 GCA_006515795.1 Acidimicrobiaceae bacterium
CAGCGCCGCCAACTGCAGCGCCGGAACCTCGGACAGTGTGGGCCGGTCGACGTCGTCGCTGGTGACCGTGCGCCACATGTGCAGCTCGAGCCAGGCGTCGACGGCCGCTCGGGCTTCGGGGCCGAGTGCCCGGACGTCGTCGACCGAGCCGAGCGACGCCGCGGGCACCCTGCTGTGGTGGATGACGCGGGCCACCGGGCGCAGCATCGCTGCCGTCTCGGTCGTTGCCGGCGAGCTGCCGGTGAGCAGACCGGCGGCCTCGTTGGCACTGATTCCCCACCGCTCGCAGTGAACCAGCAGATCGCCAGCCGGCACCAGATCGCCGCCATGCGTCGCCAGGTTCCTTCGTGCCGACTGTTCGAAGTGCGACAACGCGCTCGTCAGGTGTGCCGCGAGCCCGACATCGTCGAGGGCGGCAGGCCCGACCGCCTGCAGCGCACGGTTCTTCGTCAGCTGCGTTGACCGGTCGTGGTCGAACCACTGGTCGACTTCCTGGCGCCAACGCCGTTGCTCGAATGCCTGTTGGGCAGTCCTCGCGCGCCGGCGTAGCTCGGGGTGGAGGCGGGCGATGAGCTTCATCACGAACGCCGGTGGCGGGGACTTGGGTGTGGAACCGGGCTTCTCGCCAACCGCCAGCGGGCGCATGTACAGGCAGCCGTTGACGAACTTTGCCTGCACGGTGACGAGCGGCAGGCCGTAGCGCTCCAGCGGCTCGACGATGCCCGCTTCGAACGCTCGCTGATAGGTGTCGCGCAGGAAGGGAGACAGCGGCCTGAGCCCGTGGTGGGTGGTCTCGAGTTGCCACTGGCCGGGTGCCGGCGGATCGAACGTCACGGCGGGTGGTGCGGTGTGGGTGATGCGGTCGATCATGGTGCCCCCTTGGCTCGCAACCGACTTAATCATGGCAGAAGACTGTCGTCAATACGCAATGTTGTCATCATGACGTAAATCTGACAAGATGGCCGTGGAGGGACCGATGAGCGAGTCACCGAAGCGATCCACGAGCAAGCCTTACACGTCGACGTTGCGCGACCGTCAGGTGGCCCAGACGCGGGATTTCATTCTCGACGCCCTGACCACCCTGCTCGGCGATCGACGCGCCGACGAGGTGACCACGCGCGACATCGCCGCGGCAGCCGCGGTCTCAGAGCGCACCGTGTATCGCCATTTTCCCGATCGCGACGCCCTGCTCGAGGGGTTGTCACAACGGTTGCTTCACCTCGACGGCGTCAAGTCGTCGTTCGGAGTGGGCGGCCTCGACGACATCGCTCCCACCTGTCGTCGCCTGATGGAGGTGCTCGACGAGAACTACGTGACCGCCCGCGCCGAGGCGGTGTTCAACGCTGATCCGCGCCGCTTCGCCGCCGACACCCAGGCCAACACGCGCGACATGCGCGAGTTGCTGGCGAAGGGCCTTCCCGAGCTCGGCGGGCGTGGCTGCGGATGCGGGAGGAGTTCGGTGTACCCGGTACCGAGTCGGGCCCGGTTGTGGCGTGGGTGATCGACACCATCCTCCACGAGCTCCGCGCCGGAAACACCCCCACCTCGATGTAACGAACGAGACGGAACGGGAGCACCAGCTGGAGCAGGGAGCCGGGTGGCGACGAGTACCGTCGCGATCGTGGATGTACGTCCGGATCTCACTGCGGCCCACAGCGAGGCTTGGCAGGCGCTCGGGCAACCGGGCACGTGGTGGAGCGGGCCACAACGGCTGGAGCTGGCAGCCACCGCGCGCACGGCGATGACCGAGCCCAGCCCGCTCGCGCCATGGACCGCGCCGTCCACCATCGACGGGTGGTTGGCCGATGATCTGGCCGCACCACCGCACGCCCACGACGCCATCTACCGCGTCGCCCGGCACGCCGGCACGCTCACCGAATCTTGGTACGAGGGGATCTGCGGCGAGTTGACCGATCTCGCCTACGTCGAGCTCGTTGGCATCGCCTGCACGGTCGCGGCGGTCGTCGCATTTCGTCACGCCGCCGGGCTTGCGCCATCGGAGCTGCCGTCACCGGTCGGGGGCGAGCCTTCCCGAGCGACCCCCTCGAACCTGGTGCCCGCCGCACTCAACTGGGTCCGGGTCACCTCGCCCGCCGATGAACGGGCAGCCGTGGTGCAAGCGTTCACCTCGGTCCCCGCCGAGCACCAGCGACTCTGGAACCTCGCCGACGCCCAGTACATCCCCGACCTCGAGATGGTCGACCCGCACTGGACGCGCGGCACGCTGTCACGACCGCAGATGGAGCTGGTCGCGGCGCGAGTGTCGCGGCTGCGTGAGTGCTTCTATTGAACGACGGCGCACGCCGGCATGCTCAGTTGGAGCGGCCACGAGAACGACACGGAGATCGACCTAGCCGCGGTCGCTGAAGGTGGCGGTGCGGTCGGGTTGCCGCTCGGCAGCGAACTGCTGCGGTTCGCCAGCGCGGCGGCCGATCCCGCCGCCGACGGAGCCGAGATCCACACCGCCCGCCACGCGCTGGTCGGCGTCGGCGGCCGGGCGATGATGATCGATGCCGCCGCTGTCGCGGCCAACTTTCACATGATGACCCGGCTGGCCGACGGAACTGGCGCGCGCTACCCGGCCCCGAGCGTCGATGCGGCGGCGTCGACCATCGCGCGGATGGGCGCAGCCGAGATGGTCTCGCGCCGCTGAGGGATTTGGCTGCTCGTGTGGGCGTTCGTCAGACGCGACGGTCGTCGACGGGCGCCGGCCGGGCCTGATGGGTGGCGATCAGGTCGGCGACCACGCGGTCGAGGTCGCCGGCCGGCGCACCGGGCAGCGCCTCGACGAGGCCCCGGCGAATGCGGCCGGAGAGGCTGTTCTGCTCGTAACCGAGAGCCGTCTGGGCGACTTGCCAGCCGCCGTCGATCGCACCGACCACGTCGTCGGCGCCGACCACGGCAGAGTTCAGGGTCACGACCTGTGGGTTCGGTTCGTCGTCGGGGCCCCCTCCGATCTCGACGCCTGGTTGGTTCATGTCGAGGATCAAGCACGTGAGACCGCGCCGGGCGGGCACCGCGGCATCGGTGACCGCGAGGAGCAAGGCTCGGTCGGCCATCTCGACGTCGGTCGTGTACGCCTTGTGACCGTCTACCACCCAGCTCGACGCCTGGCGGAGGGCGCGCGCGGTGACGTTGGGCAGGTCGCCGCCCGGCTCGCGGAACAGCAGGCACCAAGCCTGCTCGCCGCGTACCACCGGGCGGAGCAACCGGCTGGTCTGCGCCGGTGAGGCGTGCTGGCGAAGCGTCGGTCCGACGATCCGCACACCTGCGCTCCCGATCGGTGGGGCGACCGCACCGATGGCGACGAGCTCATCCTCGACGATCAGCTGGAGGTCGGACGTGGCCGACAGGCCTCCCAACTGCTTCGACCACGTGGGCACCGTGAGCCCGGAATCTGCAAGGCGTCCCCACCACTGGCGGACCGTGAGTGCCGGGTCCCACGACTCGCGCAACCAACCGCGGACCGCGCCCCGGAACGCGTCTCGATCGGTGAGCGGCCACGAGTCCGGTGTCATCGGCAACGAACCTACCCGGTCGATGCTCCGGAGGATGCGGCAGCTGCGGCGGCGAGCTCGAGGAAGGCCACGACGATCCCGTCGGCCGAACGGACCTCGATCGACCTGATCGCTGCCGTCTCGAGGCTGGAAGCGCCGATGACCATGGCATTGCCGGACTTGGTGGCAGACCACGTTGCAACCTGTTCGCGGTGGCCATCGGCACTCGTTGCGTCGACTACGAAGACGCCGTCACGCGAGAGCTCGGTCAGATCGAGGCGCACCTCCGTGCCCCAGGGCTTTGGCGTGAGGCGGATCGTGCCGGATGCATGATCGGCTTGGGCGAGCACGTACTCGTCGTGCGGTGATCCGGTCATCGTCGGAAGCAGCGCGACTACGGCGATCGATGCCGCGGTGATCAGTGTGGCCGCGGCGACCGCGACCACCCGCCGGCGGCGGCGGCTCTGCGTGGCGCGGATGGATCTCGTGGCTGCGGCCCGGATTCGATTGATCGCGAGCTCGTCGGCGCCGGGATCGACGAAGGTGGCTGCGCCACGCAGAAGGGCAGGTAGCGCAGCTAGTGCGAGCACCTCGGCGCGACAACCAGCGCAATGGTCGAGGTGGGCCACGAACTCGGCGCGCTCGTCGCCCTCCAAGGCGCCGGCCACGTAGGGTCCGCTCCAGTCGTGGTACTGATCGGGCTCGGTCATCGTAGGATCCCTTCCGCTTCCAAGAGCGCGCGAAGTGCCCGTAGTGCAGTCGCGACTTCACTGTGCCCGCTGGTACGCCGATGCCCATCGCGATCTCGCGGGTCGACTCGCCGTTCAGGACGGCTCGCACGACCACCTCTTGATGCTCGGGCGACAACCTGCGCAGCACGTCGGCCACGAACGAGGCCTCGGCGAGTCGGGCCGTGTCGTCGCCGGTGGCGATGTCGACGGGCAAGTCGCCCACCTCGTTCGCCGATCGAGCCAACTGGTGGCGCCTGTCGGATACGACGTTTCGGCAGATGCCGAACAGCCACATCCGTTCGAGACCGCGGTTCGGGTCGAACGATGCCTGGTACCGCCATGCCCGCACCAGGGTCTCTTGCACGACCTCCTCCGCGTCGCGTCGGTCGGGAATGCGCGACGAGGCGAAGGCGAGCAGTGCGGCGCCGTGGGTCCGCGTCAGATCGGAGACCCACGACGCCGCCAGGTCGTCGACCGGCGAAGCGACGGAGTGGTGGCGATCCAGTCGCGTCACCCGTTGCCGTTGATCACGAAATCGACCTCCACCACCTCCGACGCCAAACCGACCTCCTCGAGATCGTCGGCGTCGACATCGCCATCGCCGTCGGCATCGGTGACCACGGCTGGGGCGTCATCGAGCACGCCGTTGCCATCGAGGTCGTCCACGACTGCAACGCGCAGTGTCGACTCTCCGACACCGAAGTTCGGTGCTCCGACGATCCACGTGTCCCACACTTCCACGTCTCCACCATCTCGGTTCGTGACACCAGTGAGGTTGAACAGGTTGGCGACGTTCTGGCCTGCCCGCGCTCCAACCGTGGTGGTGGAAACCAGCACGACGAGACCCGGCAGGCGATCGTCCTTGCCGAGCCCGAAGGTGCCAGGCAGTGGCGCTGTGTTGTTGTGAAGGGCCGGACCGGTGATCTGCAGCCCGGCGCCCGTTCCGGCGAGAGTGCTGTCTTCGAATTCGACGGCGAGATCGACGAACCAGCCGCGCCCGCCCACACCGGCGATGTCGCCGGAGTGCGGGGCGAACACCTCGATCTCTGCTTCGCGGTGGGCATCGTCGGCACTTGCGCGTTGGACGACGATCGCGGTGCTGGTGGCGAGTAGCGGCAACGCTAGGACAGTGCGGCGGAA
>VFMC01000322.1:6144-6834 GCA_006515795.1 Acidimicrobiaceae bacterium
TGCCGGATCGGCGGTAGGGTTGCCGATGGGTGTGCCGAACCGGGCGCACCCTCGTGATGAGACGAGTCGTCGTGGCCACAGGTACCGCGAAGTCCATTCAGGGCTTCTCAATCGTCGGCTCGTGAGCAGCTCGCGGAGCGCCAAGCGCCAGCTCGAGAAGGCTCGTCAAGAGCGTCAGGCGATGAAACGCGATCGCAAGCGCGAGCGCGGTTTGGCCGGCGAAGGTGCCGAGGGCGACGGAACCGGCGAACCTGCCGACGCGTCACCGACGAGCCAGGAGGCGACGCTCGCCGCGTTGGCGGCGTTGCACGACTCGTTCGAAGGCGGATCGCTGGAGTTCGAGGACTTCGAGGCTGCCAAGGCTGAGCTGATCGGTCGGCTCCGTGTCGAGTGACGAGCGGCTCGACGTGATCTTGCGCGCCATCCAGGCCAGCGATGACGGCGACGCTCCGGCCGACAACGCGATCCTCGCCGCCGAGCTCGGGTGGAGCCTGGTCGACGTGGCGCTGTGCCTCGACGAGGCCAAGGAACGCGCCCTCATCTGGGGACACCGTGGCGGTACCAAGCCAGGCCCGTGGTTCAGCGAGCTCGAAGTCACCGTGCAAGGCCGCCGGTTCCTGTCAGCTCGCCCGTAAGCCCTCTGGATCTACCCGGTACGGTCTCGCCGTGGACGTGAGCGGGTACCTGGCG
>VFMC01000323.1 GCA_006515795.1 Acidimicrobiaceae bacterium
GGGGTGCTGGAGGCAGACACGTCGGTGGTGCGCGGTTCGACGGCTTGGCTGTTCAGACCGACGGCCCGGCAGGCTCGACCTTCACCCGACGGGCGCCGACCAGTTGCTTGGCCGTCTCGGCGGCAACGGCAGCATCGCGGCAGTAGGCGTCGGCGCCGATGGCATGCCCGAACTCCTCGTTGAGCGGCGCGCCACCCACGAGCACCACGAACTTCTCGCGGAGGCCTCGTTCCTGCAGCGTGTCGATGACCACCTTCATGTACGGCATGGTCGTGGTGAGCAGCGCGGACATGCCGAGGATGTCGGGCGCGTGCTCATCGAGCGCGGCGAGGAACTGATCGGCGTCGGTGTTGATGCCGAGATCGATCACCTCGAAGCCGGCGCCTTCGAGCATCATCGCGACGAGGTTCTTGCCGATGTCGTGGATGTCGCCCTTGACGGTGCCGATGACGACCTTGCCGATCGGTTCGGCGCCGGTCTCGGCCAGCAGGGGCCGCAGGATCACCATGCCGGCCTTCATCGCGTTGGCCGATAGCAGGACCTCGGGCACGAAGAGGATGCCGTCGCGGAAGTCGATGCCGACGATCCGCATTCCTTCGACGAGCGCCTCGTTGAGCACCCTGTCGGGGGTCCACCCGCGGTCGAGCAGGATCAGGGTTCCTTCGGCGATCTCGGGCGCGAGGCCGTCGTAGAGGTCCTCGTGCATCTGGGTGACGAGCTCGTCGTCGGGGAGAGATGCCAGATCCAGGTCGTCGTCGCTCATGTCGATGTCCTCGATGTCTCGGGTCGTGCTGGTCCGTGCCGCTTGCTACTGTCACCGTTCCATGATGTGGAAACGATCCGCATCATGGAATGCTATCACATCAAGCTGCGCCGATGCAGTCGAGATGGGCGCGGTAGGAGGGGTCCGTCAAGAGGGTGAGCAGATCGCACATCGCCCGGTAGGCCACCATCCGCGATACATCGGCCGGCGGCGGCGCCCCGTCGAAGTACGCGTCGAGCAGAGCGGCGTCCTGATCGCCGTCGAACCCACCCTCCACGGAGAGGTCGCCGAGGTCCCACATCGGATCGTTGTTCCCCGAGTACTCGTAGTCGATCACGTACATCCGCTCGCCGGTGTCGAGGAAGTTCTCGCACAGCGGATCGCAATGCGACGGCACCATCGGCCGCGGCCTGGCCGCCAGCGCAGCCCTGGTTGCGTCGGCCTCGATCTGCAATCGGTCGTAGCCGGGTGGGAGCTTGGCGCGCTTGGCCGCCAGCAGGTGCTTGTACTCGTCGATCATCTCGAACAACTGGAAGTCGACCGCGAACGGCTGGGCGGTGGTGTGCAGCCGTCGGAAGGCCCGCCCGGCGCGGGCGACCGCGGCCAGGTCACGAAACCGTTCCGGATCCATGGTGACGGCCCCGTCGACGAAGCGCGTCACCATCAGCCCGTCGGCCGGGTCGAAGAAGACCACATCGGCGTTCACCCCGGCCACTGCAGCGCTGCGGGCTGCCCGCTCCTCGGCGACGCGGTCGATGTACTCGCTGGTGCCGGCGCCAGGGATGCGCAGCACGTATCGCTCGCCGCCGAGGGCGACGAGGTGGTTCACGTTGGTGAGGCCGGCAAGGCGCGTGATCGCCGGCCCGTCGGCGGGGTCGACACCGGCGAACAGCGGAATGCGAGCGAGGGCGGCGGCTAGATCGGACATGGTGGGCCCCTTAGCGGTGCTCAGAGAGTAGCTACGGCTGGTTCGGTCGAGTCGGCCATCAGGCTTTGAGGCGCACGTTGTCGGGGTCGTAGAGGGGGCGATCGTGACGGATCGCCGGAATCGGTTCTCCGTAGACCTCGACCACGAAGTCGGTGCGACCTGCCAGCTCGACCGGCAGGTAGCCGTAGGCGACCGGCTTGCCGATCGTGTGACCGAAGTTGGCACTGGTGGTGAAGCCCACCACCCGCCCGTCGGCGATGATCGCCTCACCGCTCACCGGATGGGCCATCTCCTCGAGCGTGAAGGTGCACAACTTCCGGGTGACCCCGGCCTGGCGCAGGGCGATGAGGGCGTCGCGGCCGCAGAAGTCGCCCTTGCCGAGGTTCACCCGCCAATCGAGCCCGGCCTCCCACGGTGTGGTGTCGGGGGTGATGTCGGTGCTCCAGTAGACGTACCCCTTCTCCATCCGCATCGTGTCGATGCTGCGGTAGCCGACATCGACGATGCCGTACGGTTCGCCGGCCTCACGCAACAGCTCGTAGACGTGCGCCGCGTACTCGGTCGGGATGTGCAGCTCCCATCCGAGTTCTCCCACGTACCCGATGCGCAGGGCGAGGACCGGGGCGGACCCGATGGTGACATCGCCGGCCCGGGCGTACGGGAAGGCCTCGTTGCTCACATCGTCCTCGCAGACCGCCTGCAACACGGCGCGGCTCAACGGGCCGCACACGTTGATCACCGCTCGCGCCGACGTGAGGTCGCGGACGATGACGTCGTGGCCGGCGCTCCCGTCGCCAGCGCCGGGCGAGTTGGCGCGGATCCATCCCATGTCGTGGGCGCCGAACGCGGCGCCGGTGACCACGTACCACGAGTCGGCGGCGGTGCGGATCATGGTGAGGTCGCACTCGATGCCGCCGCGTTCGTTGCACAGCTGCGTGTAGGTGACAGTGCCGATGCTCTTGTCCATGTCGGCCACCGACAGCCACTGCACCGCTGCAAGCGCGCCCGGGCCGGTGATCTCGAACTTGGCGAACGACGACTGGTCGATCAACCCGACACCGCGTCGAACGGCCTGGTGCGCGGCGCCGACGTGTTCGAACCAGTTCGGCTTCCCGAACGACGGCTCATCGACCGCTTCGACACCTTCGGGGGCGAACCAGTTCGGCCGCTCCCAGCCGCCGCGCGAGCCGAACACGGCGTTGCGTGCGGCAAGTGTGTGATGCAACGGGCTGCGGCGAATGCCGCGCGCCGACATCTTCTCCGACCCGGGCGCGGCGAGCTTGTAGTGGTGTCCGTACAGCTCCACCATGCGCGGGCCCATGAAGTGGCGGGTGGTGTGGTGGAACGAGAACCGGCGAACGTCGAGCGGCCACAGGTCGAGCGACGGCCTGCCCTCGAGCATCCACTCGGCCATCATCTTGCCGGCCCCGCCGCCGGCGGCGATGCCGTACAGGAAGCCTGTGGCAACGTAGAAGTTGTCGATCTCGGGCGTGCGACCCATCACGAAGTCGGCATCGGCCGAGTAGGGGATCGGTCCGTTGATGAGCGCACGGATGCCGGCTGTTTCGATGACCGGTGTGCGCTTCGCGGCGAGCTCGGCCAACTGGGCGAAGCGGTCGTAGTTGGCATCGAACAACTGACGTTGGAAGGGCGCGGGGATGCCCGAGTCGCGGGAGGTGCCGAGACCGAAGGTGAGCGTGTCGGGTTCGTAGCCGCCCACCAGCAACCCGGGCCCGTCGGGCTTGTAGTAGACGAGGTGATCGGGGTCGCGCATCGTCGGCAGCTTGGCCAGCTCGACGGGCGTCCATCCCTCGATCGGACCGCTGAGCATGTATTGGTGCTCCACGGCGATGGCCGGCACCCGCACTCCTGCCATTCGGCCCACGCCCATGCCCCACATGCCCGCCGCGTTCACGACCATCTCGCATTCGATCGATCGACCACTCGCGGTGTGCACGGTGGTGATCCGGCGACC
>VFMC01000719.1 GCA_006515795.1 Acidimicrobiaceae bacterium
CAACTGTTCGGAGTCGCCCGTGGCCGAGTCGGTGACCGTGACCAGCACGGCGTTGGTCGTGACCGGCGCCGAGGCCGCCGGAGGCGTCGGCGGAGCGGAGGCCCCCTGGTTGATCCAGGCAGTCAGCATCGCCGTCTCGGCCGGGACGACCGGCGGATCGCCGAAGCCGCCGGTGTGGTTGACGCGGCCGTCGATCGTCTTGATGAGCAGGCTCTCCGCGCCGTCTCCGGCGAGCGTGGGGTTGCCGTTGGTGCCGCCTCGGACCAGCGACGCGTGCGTCGTGAGATCCAGGTTGCCCGCCGGGTTGACCGCGTCGTGGCACCGGCTGTTGTTGCAGCTGCGGGCGAGCAGCGGCAGAACGTCGCCGGTGAATTCGAGCCGCTCGGCCGGCTGGCTTTCCTGGATGCGCTGGCTGATCCAGACGCTGATCGTGCGGACCTGCTGGTCGGTCAGCCCGGCGCGCCCGCCGCTGTGCGTGAGCGTTCCCTTCAGCATCCGCACGACCCGGCTGCCCGGCCCGTCTCCCGGGGTGACCCGATTGTTCGAGACGAAGGCGGTCTGAGAGGGCGAGGTCATGTCGAGCCCGCCCGCCTGGGTCGGCGTGTCGTGGCAGCCGGTCGCGTCGCAGCGGCCACGGAACAGAGGGACCTCCAGATCGCGCGTGTAGTCGAGCGAAGGGGGCGCCGGGGGAGGCGTCGAGCCCTGATCGACTCCAGCTCGGCGGTCGTGAGCGCCGCGGGCCTCGCCCCTCCCTGGTGGGCCGCGGTGCCGTTGAGCTTCCGGACCACCAGGCTGCCGGTGCCGTTGCCGGAGACGAAGACCGGTGGGTTGTTGCCGCCGATCCTGAAGGACTGGAACCCGGTGATATCGAGACCGCCCTGGTTGGGCGCCGGCGTGCCGGCGGGAGGCAGAGAACCCCCGGTGCGACCGCTCGGGCTGTGGCACTTCCAGCAACGGTCGTTGAACACGACCTGCACCTGGCTGTCGTAGTCGACCTGCGAGGGCAGCACCGTCCCGGTCGTCACCGACTGCCGGTCGAGATCGGTGACGGTCACGTAGACGCCTTCGCGGGGCACCACGTACTGACTGACCTCGTTGCCGTTCCTGTCGGAGAGCCGCGTTCGCGAGGGCGTGCGGTAGCGCAGCACGGCGATGCCGCTGGAGGCGTCGTTCGGATCGGTCGCGTCGACGTACTGTGCCAGCACGGCGTCGGAGTCGCGGCCCTGGATGACCGCGTCGCCCGTCGTGCCCTGGCTGGCGGCGAACGAGGTCTGCACCCCGGTGGCGTTGCGGAACACGCCGGTGTTGTTGCCGGTCTCGAGCAGCACGACCGTCTCGCGATCCCCGCTGCGCTGGTTACGGG
>VFMC01000324.1 GCA_006515795.1 Acidimicrobiaceae bacterium
CGGAACCATCATCCGGGCCAGTGAGAACGCGTTCGAACCCGACGATTCGGTGCGGGTGCTGATGGCCATGCTGGCCCGCAGCTGCTCGACCGGCGAGCCGAGCTCGATGTGGTAGCGGCTCGCCCCTTCGGCCGCGGCGGTGAGGAAGGCGGTGTTGAGGGTTCCCCCGAGTCGCTTGGCCGCGGCCTTGGTCTCGTCGAACGGTGCGCGCAGCACTTCGACCCGACGTCCCAACGACCGTTTCGACCACAGCGGCGAGTGCGCCTGCTCGGTGTCGCCCAGCTGGCTGATCATCCCCTTGATCGTGTCGGCTGCGGCGTTGCCGGCGTCGGGGATGCCGGTGGGGTCGGCGAGTAGGTCGCGGATCTGGCGCAGCAATCCGATCGGCATGCGGAAGCTTCCGGCGAACAAGTCACGGATCACGTCCTGCGCGTTCGGCGGCACCGGTTCGGGCTCGTCGCGCACAGCGGCCTTGACCGGCCGCGGCTCTGGTGCGTCACGCTCGAAGTCGAGGAACTGCAACGACATGGCGACGCTGGTCTCGCCATCGGCGATCGTGTGATGCAGCTTCTGGATCAGTGCCGAGCGGCCGCCGCGCAACCCGTCGACCACCACGAACTGCCACAGCGGCCTGGTGCGTTCGAACGGATCGCAGGCAACGAGACTGGCGATGTCGAACAGTTGACGCATCGAGCCAGGTTTCGGCAACGCCATGTGTCGCACGTGGTAGCGGATGTCGAAGTTGGAGTCGTCGACCCAGATGGGCGCCGACAGGTTGACCGGAACCGGCTGCACCCGTTGGCGGAGGCGCTCGACTACGTGCGTGGCCCGCTCCATCCGCCGCAGGAGCTGGTCGAAGTCGGGTGCCCTGTCGAGGATCGTGACGCTGGCGAACGCGCTCGACAGGTGCGGATCTTTCTCGAGACGCCACATCAGCCCCTCGGCGTCGCTCATCTTGCGATCGAACTGCGGCATGTCGGACATGGGTGGGAGGCTACTCAGCCGGTGAACAGGCGCTCCGCCCCGCTGGCCAACGCGATCTGGGCGAGCAGCACGCCGACCACGATGCCACCCACCACATCGGACGCGTGGTGGATGCGCACCACCGCTCGGCTGAGCGCGACGACCGGCGCGATCGCCCACCACAGCGGCGCCCACGCGATGCCGGCCCACACGGTGAGCAGCGTGGCGGCGAAGAACGCCGACGAGGCATGGCCGCTCGGGAAGCTCGACGTGCTGGGCCGGCGCACGACGTACCGTGGGTCGCCGGTCTCGGTGGGCCTGGCGCGACGGAACAGGCGCTTGACGACCTGGTTGACGAGCAGGCTCTCCACACCGATGAGCGCGCTGAACCCGAGCGCGTGCCCCAGCCGGCGTTCGACGCCGAGGCCGTAGGCGAGCCCGCTGATGTGCCACACGAGGCTGAAGTCGCCGACGGTGCTGGCAATGCCGAACAGCCGCGCGCTGAAGCGATGGTCGCGGATGCGCTCGATCATGACGTCGGCGCGCCCGTCGAACGCGGCCACCCGGTGCGGGAAGGTCATGCCACTGCGAGCCGGCCGAAGGCGATCGGTGCCTCGGCAGCCGCCTTTGTGGGGTCGCCGCCGAACGCAGGACACCACGGCTGGAAGGCACACGACGGGCACAGCTTGCCCGGTCGAGGCTGGAAGTTGCCCGAGATGCAGGCGCGCTCGACGGCCTTCCACACCGCGGTGGTGCGGGTCGTGATGAACTTCACCGATTGCGAGGAAGGGATGGCCGTGATGGTCTCGCCCGTACGGAGGTACATCAGCCGGATCGCCGCCGGTCGCTGACCGAGGACCGATTCGCACAGGAACGAGTAGAAGTGCACCCCGCCCAACTTCGATTGCTCGTACCTGAGGCCCGGAGCCCGACCGGTCTTGTAGTCGGTGACGATCAGCTCGCCGTCGGGGCCGAGGTCGAGACGGTCGATGATGCCGCGCAGCGTGAGCTCGCCCACCTGTGCCTCGAGCCGCAACTCGAGGCCGATGTCGCGGACCTGGGTGGGATCTTCCATGTGGAGGTACGACTGCACGAGGGCCCACGCGTCGTCGTGAAAGGCTTGCCGTTGTGCATCGTCGAGGCCGAGCTCGGTGAACTCGGGATCGGAGTCGTACTCGGCGCCAGCCTGCTGGAACGACAACATCACCACATCGCCGACGCGGTCGGCCGGTGCATGGGTGAACAGCAGCTCGAGCACCCGGTGCACGAGTGAGCCCTTGGTGGCGTGGGGGCTAGGCGGCTCGGACAGCTTCTCGATGCTGGCGAACCGGAACGCCATGGGGCACGAGGTGAACGACTCGACCCGGCTGGGCGACAAGCTGTTGGGCACGGGATAGGTCACGTGGTCAGTGTACGGATGGGGTGCGCGACGGTTGAGCGATCACCTCTGTCAGCTGGTGTGACCCGCTGAGGGTGGCGAGTCTGCGAATCCGCTGATCAGCTCGGCCACGGCCGCAGGATGGGTCATCGGACCGAAGTGGTCGAGATTGTCGAGTTGCACGTAGCTTCCGTTCGGGAGCTGGTCGGCGACCGAGCTCGAGAAGCTCGACGGCTGCATCGCCTCCCGCCGCCCGGCCACCACCAGCACCGGTGTGGTGATCTCCGCCAGGGCTGCCCACGTCGCCTGTTCCCCACTGGCCGCGAAGGTGTCGGCCTCGAAGTCGGGGTGGCACTTCAGGTGCACCTGGCCGTTGGCGTCCTCTGCGAACCCGAAGCGGACGTACGCATCGAGCGCCTCAGGGGTGAAGGTGCCTAGTGGTGGCTTGGCCGCGAAG
>VFMC01000720.1 GCA_006515795.1 Acidimicrobiaceae bacterium
GGCAGCGGCGGCGGCACCTTCACCATCGCCGCCAGCGGGGCCATGACTTTCGACCCCGGCAGCGCCTTCGACGACCTGCCGACCGGGCAGACGCGCAGCACCAGAGTGACGTACACGATCAGCGACGGTGAAGGCGGCAGCGACACCGCCACCGTGACCGTGACCGTCACCGGCGAGAACGATCCGCCGACGCCGGTGGGCACCATCCCCGACCAGACCAACGAGGATGCGGATACCCTCGTCAGCGTGGACATCTCGGGTAACTTCGCCGACGTCGATGGCGGTGCCGTGCTGAGCTACACGGCGGTCAACCTGCCGGCGGGGCTGTCGCTCGATCTGAACTCGGGGGTCATCAGCGGCACCCTCGACCGCTCGGCCTCGCAGGGCGGCACGGGCGGCGTCTACAGCGTGACGGTGACCGCGGACGACGGTGACGCCACCACCACGCAGACCTCCTTCACCTGGACCGTCACCAACCCGGTGCCGGACGCCCGCGACAACGACTACGGCACGACGGAGAACAGCAGCACCAGCGGCAACGTGCTCACCGACAACGACGCCACGGCCGGCCTGGACAGCGACCCGGACGGCGACCCGCTGGCCGTCAGCGAAGTCAACGGCCAGTCGGCCGACGTGGGGCAGCCGGTGACCGGCAGCGCCGGCGGCACCTTCACCATCGCCGCCAGCGGGGCCATGACCTTCGACCCCGGCAGCGCCTTCGACGACCTGCCCGCCGGCCAGACGCGCAGCACCAGCGTGACGTACACCATCACCGACAACGAAGGCGGCAGCGACACGGCGACGGCGACGGTGACCGTGACCGGCGAGAACGATCCGCCGACGCCGGTGGGGACGATTCCCGACCAAAGCAACGAGGATGCGGATACCATCGTCAGCGTGGACGTCTCGGGCAACTTTACCGACGTGGACGATCCCGATACGCTGACCTTCAGCATCAGCGGTCAGCCTGCGGGACTGACCATCGACCCGAACACCGGCGTCATCAGCGGCACCCTCGACCGCTCGGCCTCGCAGGGCGGCACGGACGGCGTCTACAGCGTGACGGTGACCGCGGACGACGGTGACGCCACCACCACGCAGACCT
>VFMC01000325.1 GCA_006515795.1 Acidimicrobiaceae bacterium
AGCGTGGCCACGCGCGGCGCCGGATCGAGCGCGCTCGCCGCGCCCTCGCGGGCCCGCGTCACCGGCGGACGGTTGCTGCCGTGGACGGGATCGCTGCCCTGGGCAACCTCGATGCCGTCGCCGGTGCCGTCGCCGTCGGTGTCGGCCACGAACGGCTCGGTGCCGGAGCGGAACTCCTGCAGGTTGGTCAGGCCGTCGAGATCCGGATCGCCCGACGCATCCGACGGGTCTGCCGGATTCAATCCATGCAATCGCTCCCAATCGTCGGGCATCCCGTCGCCGTCGTTGTCGAGCCGCACCGTCACTCGCGCCTCGACGCTCGGATTGCCGGCCGTGTCGGAGGCCCGTGCCACGATGGTCGAATTCTCCGCGGCGAGCGCGACCTGCTGTTCGAAGCGGCCGGCCACGACCGCCACCTCCTGCGTAGCGCCGCCCGTGGACGAGAGCAGCACCCGGCCGCCGCCCGAACTGTCCGAGACGGTGCCCGTCACCAGCAGAGCAGCACCCGGCCGCCGCCCGAACTGTCCGAGACGGTGCCCGTCACCAGCAGCACGCCGCTCACGACCGCCCCCTCCGTGGGATAGGAGAACCGTACGGTCGGTGGGATCGTGTCGGTGACGAACGCGGCGGCGGTGGTGTAGTCCTCGGCCCCGAGCCCGAGGCTGTCGGCGCCGCCGGTGACGCTGAAGCGATTGGTTCCGTCCAGGTTGAAGGAACGGTTGTCCGGCGGCACCGTGTAGACAAGCGACCAGGTACGGCCCGAGCCGCTCATTGGAGACGGGGGTAGGTCGTTCGTTCCAGGCTGATCGACGCTGGCGCGAGGGGCGCTGCCCAGGGGCCGATCGTATTCGATGCTCAGCGTGAGGGGGCCTGCCGGCACCGGCCCGGACTGCACCGCGGAGGTGGAGTAGCGCACCACGCGCGGTCGTTCGGTCGAGGCGGCCACGACCGTCACGAGCCCCGGCGACGAGGAGTCGTTGCTGGGCCGGCCGGGAACGCGCCGGGCAGGACGAACCCGCCCTGTACGACGGCGATGGCGCCGGGAACCAGGCGCGGTGCGCGCACGGAACCCAGGAAGGTGTCGGAGGTATTGATCGTCCGGTCGGTGGAGAGGAAGAAGCCGGTGTCGCAGGCCGCCGCCGTGGCGGCCCCGGTGTTCTGCACCGAGACGGCGAGCAGCATCTCCGCGCCGCTTCCGGCGACCGAGGAGGCAGGGGCCTGGACTCCGTAGGCGCGCAGGTCGGCGGCGCCTCCGAGCGAGATGGGCCCGGGCTGGACCCAGACGTTGTTCGACTCGTCTTCCTCGAGCACGGTCTGCGTCGGGTCGACCACGGCGAGCAGCCGGTAGCTGCCGGGGCTGACGTAATCGGGGACCGCGGCCGTGGTGTCGAGCGAGGCCTGCGCCCCGACGGCCAGGTTCCCGGGATAGATGATGGGGCGGAGCACGAGGTCCGACGGGTCGAGCACGCCGTCGAACGAGAGCATCACCCGGCACAGGATCGGGCCCTGGGCCGTGGCATTGCCCCCGTTCGATACGAGGAGCTGCACGGGGAACGGGATGCCGGCCTGCACGGCGGCGGTCGGGGCGACGAAACCGTCGAACCTCAGGTCCGGTGCCCCCCTCAGCAGGATGGGCTTATCGGAGACGTTATTCGTCTCGATCTCCTCGCCGGCAACGTTCGTGGCGTCGACGGCGAACAGGACGCGGTAGCTGCCCGGCGGCACGCGGGGGACGAACACGGTGCGGGACGAGGTCACCACGGCAGTGGCGCCGACGCCGGTGAGCGTGTACTCGTCGAGCTTGCGGTCGGCTCCGTCGATGGTCCCGTCGCTCGACAGGTAGACGCGGTTGACGATGCTGGCGGTAACGCCCACGGGGCCGTTGTTGTGCACCTCGAGTACGAGCAGCAGCGGGCCACCGATGGTCGCGCTGGTGGGTGTCGAGACCTGCACGCCGGAGAGATCGGCGCCGCCCAAGACGCCGCCGATCGAGAGCGTTCCCGGGGCGAGGGCCGAGTTGTTTCGCTCGTCGGCTTCGACGATCCTGGCGTCGCCGTCGGCCGCCATCCCGACGAAGTAGGCCCCGGTCGTGACCGTCGACGGCAGCGCCGCCGTGGTCACGTCGCTCAGCGACTGCCCGGCCGGGAGCGTGGGCAGCTCGAGCGACGCCAGCAGCGGATCGGGGCTGCCCACCGAGGTGTCGCCCGAGGCGAAGAACTGCAGCCGGAACGGAGGCGCCGGCCGGCCGCCCACATTGCGGATGCTCCAGTTGAGCGTGACCGTGCCGCCCGGCTCGAGCCGCGACGGGCTGAAGGAGAGCGAGTCGGCGACCAGATCGGCGAGCGTCAGGGTGTCGGAGACCGTCACCTGGGACGAAACGCCGAGGTTATTGGTCTCGGTCAGCTCGGGGATGGCGTTGGTCGGGTCGATCTGCGCCAGGATGAAGTAGTTGCCCGTGGCCTGGGTGGCGGGGACGGTGAGGAACGCCTGCAACATCGTGCGCCCGTTGACCGCGAGCGGGGCGGTCGAGCGGGAGCCGAGCAGCACGTCGGTGCCTCCGGCCTCGACCGTGCGGTTGTAGGACAGGTAGAAGCGTACGGTGAAGGAGGCGGCCAGGGCCGAACCCAGGTTCGCCACCTCGCAGGTGACGTTGGCCGCGACGCCCCGCCGGACCTCGACCGGGGCGCTGACGCTGGTGGCGGTGAGATCGGGCAGGGCGCCGGCCGCGCCTCCGACC
This sequence comes from Acidimicrobiaceae bacterium, assembly GCA_006515795.1. Classification (GTDB taxonomy): domain Bacteria; phylum Actinomycetota; class Acidimicrobiia; order Acidimicrobiales; family Ilumatobacteraceae; genus VFMC01. The sequence goes on from VFMC01000325.1 coordinate 2,738, forward strand.
TGGATCCGCGCCAGCGAACGCAGGCCGTTGTTGGCCTCGGCGGCGACCGCGTTGCCGGTCGAATCGGCCTCGGCTATGCGGTGGTCGGGATCGACCTGCAGCAGCAGCCAGTAGTCGCCGGGCGGCATCGTGGAGGGGATGGCTATCTGCCGGGATTCGACCGACACTCCGCCCGCGCCGAGCGCGCCGTTGGGGAAGGTGGCCACCAGCGTGTCGGTCGTGGTGACGGTGGCGCCCGAGGACATGTAGTAGGACTCGTTGAACGCCGAGATGACCGACCCGCGCCCTCGGTTGGAGATGCTCCGCTGGAGTTGCATCGCCGAGGCGGCCGTGGCCTGGAACGGCGTGGTCAGATCGGTCGGCACCAGATCCGGTAGCGAACTGCTGCCGAGGATGCTGACGACCGAGGCGGTGGCGGCGGCGTTGTTGGCGGTGGTCACCTCGTCGAGCGAGCCGGAGGGGTTCACGATCAGGCCGACATAGAACGAGCCCGAGGGGGTGCCCTGGGAGAGCGTGATGGAGCGGGTGGTCGTGCTGGTGGCGCCGGGCGCCAGCTCCGGACCGAGGAACGTGGCGATCGGCGTGTCGTCGGTCGTGATCTGCGTGTCGACGGAGAGGTAGACGACCTCCTGGAAGCCGCGGGCGGTGCCGAACTGGGAACCGTTGCGGACCGTGCGGGTGAGGAGGAACGGCTGGGTGGTCGAGATCGAGCCCGGGACGCTGACCGAGTCGAGGATCAGATCGGGTTTGCGGCTGACCGCGACGACCGTGGGCGCCACGGCGGCCTGGGCGTTGTTCTCTTCCGACATCTCGAGCAGTTGGCCGTCCGGGTCGGCCACGACGCCCAGGAAGTAGGAGCCCTGGGCGAGGGTGGCGGGGACGAAAACCAGGCGCGAGAGATCGGAGAGGGCGCCGATGGCGAGCGGTGCGACGGG
>VFMC01000326.1 GCA_006515795.1 Acidimicrobiaceae bacterium
CAGACAACGACGCCACCGCGGTCTACTGTGCAGCAGATGACGGCGCTGTTCGACCCTGCCTCCGGACCTCAACCCCTCGCGGCTCCACCTTCGGCACGGCCGACGTTCGCCACGCTGTTCGCGGCCATCACCGACAACGTCGCCAAGGTGGTGCACGGCAAGCGCGACGCCATCGAAATGGCCGTCATGTGCCTGTTGGCGGAGGGACACCTCCTGATCGAAGACGTTCCCGGGGTGGGCAAGACGAGCCTGGCGAAGGCCCTCGCCACGTCGATCGACTGCAGCTGGAAGCGCGTGCAGTTCACGCCCGACCTGCTGCCGACCGACCTCGTCGGTGTCAGCGTCCTACAGCGCGCCACGGAATCGTTCGTGTTCCAGCCCGGCCCGCTGTTCGCCAACATCGTGCTCGCCGACGAGATCAACCGGGCGTCACCGAAGACCCAGTCGGCGCTGCTCGAGGCGATGGAGGAACGGCAGGTGTCGGCCGAGGGTCACACCTACCAGCTGCCCACTCCGTTCATGGTGGCTGCTACACAGAACCCTGTCGAGCAGGAGGGCACCTATCGACTCCCCGAGAGCCAGCTCGACCGGTTCTTGATGCGTCTGTCGCTCGGATACCCGAGCCGCGATGCCGAGCTCGGCATCCTCGACTCTCACGGCGCGGCGGTGGCGATGAGCACGCTGCACCACGTGGTGTCGTCGGCCGACGTGGTGGCGATGTCGGCGGCCGTCCGATCGGTTCACATCGCCGATGCGCTCAAGTCGTACCTCGTCGACATCTCCGAGACGAGTCGCGCCCATCAGGGTCTCGTCCTCGGCTTGTCGCCGCGAGCGACGCTGCAGCTGGCACGCGCAATCAGATCTCGTGCCGCGGCGAGCGGACGCGACTTCGCCACGCCCGACGACGTGAAAGCAGTCGGGCTGGCCGTGCTCTCCCACCGCGTCGTCGTGCGGCCCGACGCCGCGTCGCGCGGCCTCACCGGAGAAGACGCGATCCGCGAGATCCTCGACTCGGTTCCGGTCCCCGTAGGTCGCTGATGCTCACCCGCAGCGGTTGGGGAGCCATCGCGCTGGCAGCGGCGGCGTTCGCGATCGGGCGCACATTCGGGATCCTCGAGCTGTACGTGCTCGGTGTCGGCATCATCGCCGCGCTGCTCGTCGGCACGGCAACGGTCGCCGGTCGCCCCCCGCGGCTGGTGGTGCGTCGACTCGTCGATCCATCGACGGTGCAGGCCGGCGATGCCGCCAGGGTCGACATCCAGATCGCCAACGTCGGCGGGCGCAAGAGCCCGGTGCTGCAGCTGTGGGAGCCGGTCGGGTCGAGTGGCGGCGCCACCATGAACCTCGCCCCGTTGAAACCGCGCGAGCGATCCACAGCCGCATACCGGCTGCCCACGACCGAGCGCGGGATCGTGGCAGTCGGACCGATGCGAGCGCGGCGACGCGACGTCCTCGGCTTGGCATCGCGCACGTTCGTGCTCCCTGGACGCAGCGAACTGCTGGTGATGCCTCACCACACCCCGGTGCGCTTCGCTCCCGGTGGATCGTCGGGTCGCCTCGGCGACCACATCCGCCTTCGCGCCCACGGCCAATCGGGCAGCGAGTTCCACTCGCTGCGCGGCTACGTCATCGGCGACGATCTGCGCCGGATCAGCTGGAAGGCCTCGGCCCGCAGCAAGGACCTGGTCGTGAAGGAGACGGCGTTGGAAGGTGTGAAGCGCTGCACGGTGGTGCTCGACACCGACACGTCGGCCGACTCGCCGGACTGCTTCGAACGGGCCGTCTCGGCCGCGGCGAGCCTGGTTACAGGGGCGGCCGCGGCTGGCCTCGTCACCCGGCTGATCGCCCCCGACATCGACCTCCGCGGTCACGACGTGGCCGCTCAGGCACTGCGTTGGCTGGCCACGGTCGAGCCGAGCGCGAACCCCGAACCGGCGTTGCCCACGCTGGTGTCAGGCGACGGCCTGGGCCTCGTACTCGTGGTGTCACGCTCGGGCAGCAGCCGCATCGCTCGCATCGTGCGCGGCTCGATCGGCCCGGACGAGACACTCGTAGTCGTCGCCACCAGCGTCGCTCCCGGTTCAGCTCGCGAGCGGTTCATGGTCGATGCGTCGAGCGACGAGTCGTTCCTCGAGTCGTGGTCACAACTCACCGGCTCGCTCGGCCGCGGCGCGAAGCTGCCTGCGGCCTACGGGGTGGCTCGATGACGACGGCCACCCGCGCCCGCACCAACGGTGCCGACCCCGACGAGCTGCTGGCCAGCTTCACGGTGTTCATGCTCACTGCCGTCACCGCCGTTGCGATGTGCCGGGTGTTCGCCGACTGGGTCTTCCTGCGCCCGTTGCTGATGATGGCCCTGATCGTGCACGTCGCCAGCACCGTCTTGCGATTGCTCAGGGTGCACTCCCTGGTCGCCCTCCCGCTGGTGGCGCTCGTCATCGGCGAGGTGCTCGCCGTGTTGTTCTATCGCGACACGATGCGCTGGGGCATTCCCTCCGGCGACACGCTGCAGGTGCTCCGTCTCGACCTGCGCCTGGTGTGGAGCCAGTTCCCCTCCGCCGTCGCCCCGGTGCCCAGCCAAGGGTCGTTCCTGCTCGCCGCGGCAGTCGGCATCGGCCTGGTGGCGATGTGCTCCGATGCCTTCGCGTTCCGCGCCTTTGGTCGGGCAGAGGCGGTCGTACCAACGGGCGTGCTGTTCATCTTCACCGCAGCACTGGGCACCGACCGGAACCGGATCACGGTGGCCGCCGTTTGGTTCGGCGTCGCCCTGTTCGTGGTCGCGGTGCTG
>VFMC01000327.1 GCA_006515795.1 Acidimicrobiaceae bacterium
CAAGACGCCGTTCGAACCGCTCGTACCAGGCGCGATCAAGGTCCAGACGCCGTACCGCTACCGGTGCCACGACTGCTCGCACCTCGCGGCGTGCTCGCTCCGGTGTGCCGACGACCTCGAACTGCGCATCGAGATGGAGGGCCCCGACACCATCGCCGCGGTCTTCATGGAGCCACTGCAGAACACAGGTGGCGCGTTTGCCCCACCGGAGGGCTACTGGCCGCGGGTGCGCGAGATCTGCGATCGCTACGACATCTTGCTGGTGAGCGACGAGGTGATCAGCGCCTTCGGCCGGCTCGGGCACATGTTCGGTTCGCAGCGATACGGCTACCAGCCCGACATGATCACCTTCGCCAAGGGCGTCACGTCGGGCTATGCGCCACTCGGCGGGGTGATGATCAGCGACCGCATCGCCGAGGCGTTCATGGGCGACGCCTCCGCCTTCCTCCAGGGACAGACGTTCGGTTCGCATCCCGTGTCGTGTGCCGTGGCCAACGCCAACCTCGACATCTTCGAGCGCGAAGACCTGTGCGGCCACGTGCTCGCGCACGAGGGCACGTTCAACGACATGCTCCAAACACTGCGCGACATCCCGCTCGTGGGCGACGTGCGCGGCGAGGGCTACCTCTACGCGATCGAGCTCGTCACCGATCAGGCCACGAGAGGCACCTTCACCACCGAGCAGGCCAACTGGCTGCTCCGCGACCACCTGTCGCCACGGCTCTACGCAGCGGGGCTCATCTGCCGCGCCGACGACCGCGGCGAACCGGTGATAACGCTCAGCCCGCCACTGATCGCCGGGCCGGAGGAGTTCGACTTCATCACCACCACTCTCCGCACGGTGCTCACCGAAGCGTCCACCGAACTCGCACGCCGATGACTCCCGATGCGACCGACCGGGCGATCATCGAACGGCTGCAGCGCGACGGCCGGATGCCGGGCACCCAGATCGCCGACGAGATCGGCCTGAGCGAAGGCGCCGTGCGCAAGCGGATGCAGCGCCTCGTCGACTCGGGGTACATGCAGGTCGTCGCCGTCACCGACCCGCTGTCGCTCGGCGACCGCCGGGTGGCGTTGATCGGCCTGCGAATCAACGGCGCAACCGACGCTGCCGCGGCGTGGGTGAGCGAGTACGTCGAGGTCGAGTACCTCGTGGCCACCGCCGGGCGCTACGACCTGATCTTCGAGGTGATCGTCGACAGCGATGCCCACCTGCTCGACCTGATCTCGTCGCTGCGCGAGCGGGCAGATGTCGTGGAGGTGGAGGCGTTCCCCTGCCTCAAGCTCTACAAGCAGACCTTCGCCTGGGGCACCTGACGCTTGGCAAACCGAGGTGCTGTCACACCGGTGGGCGGCGGGCGGTACCCGGGGACAGGTGCGGGAGGGCGAGCTCGACGGCGCGCCCGATGCGCAGCACGGTTTCCTCGCGCCATCGCCGCCCGACGATCTGCAGCCCGATCGGCATCCCCGCATGCGGAGCGGCCACATGCAAACCACACGGCACGCTGAGCGCTGGACATGGCGCGACGAGGTTGAACACGCTGGTCATGTCCTCGGTGTGGAAGCGACCGTCGTCGGGATGATCCACCGCCACCCGGCCGGCCTTGGTGGCGCTCACCGGCGGGGTCGCCATGGTGGGGCACAGCAGAGCGTCGCGCCCCGCCAGCGCCGCGGCGACCCGACGCCACACGTCGGTGCGAAGGATCTCGAATCGCTTCGCCTCCGTCGCGCTGAGCGACTCGCCGAGCTCGATGAGCTGCAGGACGTCGGGATCCATCACGTCGCGGTGCTCGTCGACGAGATGGCCGAAGTAGCCGGACATGAACACACCCCACATGCGCAGCCACAGCAGCCCGTCGTCGGCGGTGAGGCGCAGATCGACCGGCTCAACCACGGCCCCGGCCGAGCTGAGTGCGTCGGCGGCGGCGAGCACCGCACCCTCGATCTCGGGATGAACCCACCAACTCCCCAGGTCGACCGAGAGCCCGAGCCGCATGCCGCGCACATCGGACGGCGTGAGGCCGGTGAGGTCGAGAGGTGTGGTGACCGACATGATGTCGGCATCGTCGGGGCCCTGGGCGACGGCCAGGAACAGCCGGGCGTCGTCGACGCTGCGGGCCAGCGGGCCATGGTGGCTGATCGAGTCGAACAGGCCGGGGAGCACGTCCATCGGGATCCGTCCGAGCCCTGGCTTCAACCCGACGATCCCGCTCCACGCGGCGGGGATGCGCACCGAGCCACCCATGTCGCTGCCCTCGGCAAGCGCCACACAGCCGGTCGCAACGGCGACCGCACTGCCTCCCGACGAACCGCCAGGAGTGAACGCCGGGTTCCAGGGGTTGCGGGTGGCACCCCACATCGGGCTGTCGGTCTGCAGGGCGTGGGCGAACTCGGGCGATGCCGTGCTGCCCACGACGATCGCACCAGAACGCCGTAGTGCGGTGGTGATGTACGCATCGCGATCGGCAACCACGTCGGCATGGGCGCGCGACCCCAGGGTCAACGGCCTGCCGGCCACGTGGGTGGTCTCCTTCACCGCGACCGGCACCCCGTGGAGGGGCGCACGACCTCGCCCAGCGGCCACCTCATCGGCGGCACGGCGCGCCAGCACCATCGCCTCGTCGGCCCACACCCCGGTGAAGCAGTTGAGGGCCGATTGCACATCTTCGATCCGGGCGAGCGCGTTGGCCATGAGATCCACGGGAGACAGCGCACCGGATGCAACGAGCCGCGCCTGATCGAGGGCCGAGGTGTATGCGAGATCGAGATCGACGGCCATTCGGTCCG
>VFMC01000328.1:0-434 GCA_006515795.1 Acidimicrobiaceae bacterium
TCACCGTCGCCTCGTCGACACCGAACCCGAACCGTTGGAACATGGAGGCGAGCGCCGCCACGCGGACGGCGTCGGCGTTACGTACCTCATTGGCGATCTCTCCGTCGCGCGCCGCCCATTCCCGTACGGCGTGGTCGAGGGCGACGTTGAACAGCCGTCGGTCGGCCCAGCACTCGAACACGCCGAGGCATGCTGCCGTGATGGTCGGGGCGTGTCGCTGCGAGCGATCGACGATCGACCGGGTGTTGTGCTCCCATCGCTCGAGCAGCGCGGCGACGAAGTTCGAACGATTGGGGAAGTACCAGTAGAAGCTCGACCTCGCCACACCCAGCCGGTCGGCGAGCACCAGGACCTTCAGTTGATCGATCGGCTGATCGGCGAGCGCGTCGATCGCCGCGTCGAGCCAGTCGTCGCGAGTTGCCTTGGTGTGCGGT
>VFMC01000328.1:474-3246 GCA_006515795.1 Acidimicrobiaceae bacterium
GCGATGGAGTTCCCCGACGAGCGGCACTGTGAACGCGACCCCGTTCGTGGCGGCTGCGACGGCACCGGCGTCGAGATAGGCAAAGGCGAGGCTATGCCCGGTGCGATGCCCGAATCCTCCGGAGGTGACGTAACCGACCACGCGCTCGTGAAGGTACACCGGCTCGAACCCGCTCGCATCAGAGCGTGTGGCGTCCACGCTCAACATCACCAACTGCCGATGGCCGCCCGTACCGCGATCTGCGAGTGCTGCGTCGCGACCGACGAAACCGGGCTTGTCGTAGGCCACGAAGCGGTGCATCTCGTTCTGCGAGGGGAAGTAGTCCGGGCTGAACTCGCGGCCCCAGATCCCGAAGCCCTTCTCGAGGCGCATGCTCAGCAGTGCGTGCACGCCCAAGTTGCCGACGCCCACCGAGGCGCCCGCCTGCCGAACAGCCTGGTACACGCGGCGGTGGTACATCGGGGGCACCCAGATCTCGAACCCGAGCTCACCGGTCAACGACACGCGGTCGACGATCGCCGGGGCGCTCGCGACCTCGATCTCGCGAACGTGCATGAACCGGAATGCTTCTGCACCGAGGTCGGTCCGCGTCAGTTGCTGCAGCACCTCACGCGCCCGCGGGCCAGTCACCACGAGGCCCATCAGCTCATCAGTGACGTTGCGCACCGAGACACCAGGCGTCGGCAGGAATTGATCGAACCATCGCATGTGCCACTCCTGCACCGAGCCCGAACCGGTGAGCAGGAATCGCTCGTCGGCACCGTGACGACCCGGCAGGCAGAACAGAGTGAAGTCACCGATGATGCGACCGGTCGTCGACAGCATCACGGCCAGGCGGCCGCGGCCCGGTGCGGGCAACGTGCTGGCGAGCAGGCGATCGAGCCACTCCCTGGCGCCGGGGCCCGAGATCTCGAACTTCGAATAGCTGCTCGTGTCGAGCACACCGGCCGATTGATGGGCGCGCTCGACCTCGCGGGCGATTGCGGCGAAGGAATTCGGGCGGAAGAAGGTGGGGACGTCCACCGGGTCCTCACCCTCGCCGGCGAACCACATCGGCACCTCCACGCCTGCGAGCGCACCGAAGACAGCTCCATCCGCCTGCTGCAGGTCGTAGATCGGCGTGGTCTTGGAGGGTCGCCCTGCGGGCCAAGGCTCGTTCGGATACGGCACCTTGAAGCGCCACTCGTAGAACTGCGTCGAGGTCTCGAGCGTGTATCCGTCGGTGGCGAAGGAACCGAAGCGAGCGGGGTCGAGCGCGAATGCATCGCCACTCGGCTCGCCCTTGATCATCCATTCGGCGAGTGTGAGCGCGATGCCGCCCGACTGGCTGAAGCCCGCCATGCAACCGCACGCGAGCCAGTAGTTCGGCAGACCGCGCACCGGCCCGACGAGGGGGTTGCCATCGGGAGTGAAGGTGAACGGACCGTTCACCACGTTCTTGATGCCGGCGTCCTGCATCAACGGGAAGCGCTGGAAGGCCCGCTCCAACGTGGGGGCGAGCGCGTCGAGCCGCGGCCGCAGCAGCTCGCTCTCGCCATAGGACCAAGGCGTACCGTCCAATGCCCACGGAACAGGACCGGGTTCGTACACACCGAACAGCAACCCACCCACTTCCTCGCGCACGTAGATGCCACTGTCGAGGTCGACGGTGGTCATCGACTCCGATGTTTGCGCGGTGATGACATCGAGGGGTTCGGTGACGAGATAGTGGTGCTCGTACGGCACGATCGGCACCCGGTGACCGGCCATCTCCGCCACCTCGCGTGCCCAGAGTCCAGCAGCGTTCACGACGTGGTTCGCATGAATCGTGCCCCGGTCGGTGACCACGTGCCAGGTGCCGTCCGCTTGCAGGTGCAACGCCTCGACCTTGGTGTTCACGGAAATCTCCGCTCCGCCGATCCTCGCAGCCTTCGCATACGCGTGTGTGGCACCGGAGGGGTCGAGGTACCCGTCGGCAGGATCCACCATCGCACCGATCAACTGCGAAGGATCGATGATGCGGGTGTACTTCGACACCTCGTCCGGGTCCACGAGTTGCGAGTGAATGCCGAGGGTTCGGTTCAGTTCGTTGACGACCTTCAGGAAGTCCCACCAATCGTCGGTGGCGGCGCACGCGATCGACCCGGTGCGGTGCATCCCGACGTCCTGTCCGCTGATCTCGGCCACCTCGTCGTAGCAGGCGATGCTGTAGGCCTGCAGCCGAGCCATGCTCAGCGAGCCGTTCAGCGAGTGGAACCCGGCCGCGGCGTGCCAGGTGGAGCCGGCGGTGAGTTGCTTCCGTTCCACCAAGACCACGTCGGACCAGCCCAACTTGGTGAGGTGGTACAGCACGGCGACACCCACGATGCCCCCACCGATCACGACCACGCGCGCTTCGTCCTTCATCGTGTCCTCCTGCCGTTCGAGGTTCTGTACAGTACTGTATAGAGATCACAGCAGGGGGTCCCCGATGAAGAGGCGTGAGACGTTCGTTCCGTGCGAGGAGCAGATGGCGCTGTGGCCCGAGATCTCGGGCAACACGATCAACGGCTTCGGCGAGACCACCGTGAGGAAACCCTCGCCGGTGATGTGGCACCCGGCGGAGATGATCGCCCACGGCCCGGTGCAAACCTGGTTCTGGCAGCAGGGCGCGAAGCAGCCCGAGATCTTCGCGCTGCGCTCCGAACGGCAACGCGTGATCGCCGAGCCCGACGCCCCGATCGCCGAGACGCCGCGCACCATCGCCCCCGAGGCGGCCGCGGCACTCGTGAAGGACGCAGCTCGTGCGGCGGG
>VFMC01000003.1 GCA_006515795.1 Acidimicrobiaceae bacterium
GAAACGGTGTTCGCCCACCTCAACCGCCTGTCGCTGCGGTATCACGGGACGAACCGGGTCGGCGACCTCGCCGCCCGGGTCACGGGCGATGTCGACCGCACCCAGGACATGATCGTGCAGGTGCTGGCCGTGCTGCTGCCCAACTGCATGCTGCTGGGCGGCATGGTGACCGTGCTGTTCGTGCTCGACCCCGCGTTCGCTGCCCTGGCGTTGGCGATCACCCCGTTGCTCGCCCTGATGGTCTCGACCTTGACCAAGCGCCTGAAGGATGCCGAGAAGCGCTCCCGCAAGGCCGACGGCCAGGTCGCCGCGGCCACTTCGGAATCGCTCGGCGCGATTCACTTCATCCAGGCCTACTCGCTGGAGCCGTACCAGCAGGACCGATTCGACACGCTGACTCGCAAGAGCCTCCAGGCCGGCCTCGAAGCCGTACGCCTGCAGGCCCGGTTCAGCCCTGCGGTCGACGTCACGAGCGTGCTGTCGACCATCGCCGTGCTGTGGTTCGGGGCGCTCCGCGTGATGAACGGCGAGCTCACGGTCGGCGAACTGCTGGTGTTCCTCAGCTACGTCGGCTCTGTGTACAAGCCGATCAAGGCGCTGGCGAAGCTCGGACGGGTTCGTAGCAAGGGTCTCGCCGCGGTCGAGCGGGTGATGGCCGTGCTGTCGGAGGAGCCGCAGATCGCCGACGCCCCGACGGCGGTCCTGGCGCCCCGGCTCGGTGGCCGCATCGACTTCCGCGGAGTCTCGTTCACCTACGGTCGCGAGCCGGTGCTCACCGAAGTCGATCTGCACATCGACGAAGGCGAGAACGTGGCACTGGTGGGGCCGACCGGCGCCGGCAAGAGCACGATTGCCGCTCTCATCCCGCGACTGATCGACCCCACCACAGGCGTCATCGAGCTCGACGGCCACGACGTGCGCGGCTTCTCCCTCGCCTCGCTGCGAGGCCAGGTCTCCACCGTGTTGCAGGACTGCGTGCTGCTGCACGGCACGCTTCGCGACAACATCGCCGCTGGGCGGCCGTGGGCCTCGTCGGGCGACATCGAGCGCGCTGCCAGGTTGGCCTTGGTCGACGAGTTCGCCAGCCGCCTTCCGCTCGGCCTCGACACTCCCGTGAGCGAACGCGGTGCGAACCTGTCCGGCGGCCAGCGGCAACGCATCTCGATCGCCAGGGCGATCCTGCGCGATGCCCCGATCCTGATCCTCGACGAGCCAACCAGCGCACTCGACACCGAATCGGAGGAATTGATCGTCAACGCGCTGGCCAACCTGCCGCGCCAGCGCACCACGGTGGTGATCGCCCACCGCTTGTCCACCATCCGGTCGGCGGATCGCATCGTCGTGCTCGAAGGCGGGCGGATCGTGCAGTCGGGCACCCACGGCGACCTTCTCGGCGCCGATGGTCGCTACCGTCGGTTGCACACCCGTGGGCTCGTCCCGGCGAGGAGCCCAGCGTGACCGCCCAGCTGTCCCCGCCGGCGTCGACCGCGTCGACCGCGTCAGTTTCGCCCGTCGTGCCGAAGGTGCTGTACGTCCTGAAGCGGTACCCGCAGCTCAGCCAGACCTTCGTCGTGCGCGAGCTGACCGAGCTCGAGCGACGCGGCACGGTGATCGGCATCGAGGCGCTCGGCCCACAGGCGTCGGGACCGATGCATCCCGAAGTCGACTTGGTCCAGGCATCGGTGCGCTACCTGCCCCGCCGCCCGCTGCTGCGTCACCGCGGAACGCGTCGCGCTCACCTACGCGTCGCTTCCCGCCGGCCGATCGTGTGGCTGCGCACCGCGCGAACAGCGAGAGGTGGCGATTGGCGCCGATTCGTGCAAGCCGGCCTGGTGGCCGACCGCGTCCGCCGCGAGGGCTTCACGCACCTTCATGCGCACTTCGCCACAGCGGCCGCCGAGGTGGCCCGCGACGCTGCCCTGCTCGCGGGATGCACCTTCTCGGTGACTGCGCATGCCAAGGACATCTTCCACGCCGAGCACGCACCCCACTTGGCCCGCCGCGTGCAAGGCGCGGCCGCCGTCGTCACGGTGTCCGACTTCAACGTTCGCCATCTCGGCCACGTTCTCCCCGACGTCGCGGTCGTTCACGTACCGAACGGAGTCGCGCTCGAGCCCGACGCCGGCTCGGCGCCGCATGGACCGGTGCTCTGCGTTGCCCGACTCGTCTCGAAGAAGGGCATCGACACGCTCATCGAAGCCGCCACCGTGCTCACCGAACGCTGTCCCACCATTCGGATCGAGATCGCCGGCGATGGCGAGCTGCGCCCCGAGCTGGAGGCGCTCGCCGAGCGCCTCCAGTTGACGGACACGGTGACGTTCCTCGGCTCGCTGTCATCCGTCGAGATCGACCTGGCCTACCGGCGTGCCTCGATGATGGTGCTGCCGTGCCGCATCGACGCCGACGGCGACCGCGACGGCATGCCCACAGTGATCCTCGAGGCGATGGCGCGTGGCGTGCCGGTCGTGTCGACGAACGTGATCGGCATCCCCGAGGTGGTGCAGAACGAACACACAGGCCTGCTGGTGCCCCCCGACCAGCCCGCGGCACTTGCCGCGGCGATCGCCGAGCTGTGGCTCGATCAACGCCAGGCCTCCGCCCTCGGCCGTGCCGGGCGTCGTCTCGTGGGCGAGCGATTCGACCCGCAGCGATCAGCGGACCTGCTCCGCGACGTGTTCGCCGAAGCCGCGTCGAGGCCACGATGAGCTCGACTGTCGCGCCACGGAACAGGCGTGTGCTGTTCCAGGTTCGCAACCGCCGCGGCCTCGGACACCTGATGCGGGTGCAGAACATCGCGACGGCGTTGAGGGACCGCTCCCCGCAGCTCGACCTGCACTTCCATGCTGCCCTCCCCCCTACCGACGAACTGTGGGACCCAACCCTGTTCGTCACTGACGACACCGTCATCGGATGGCCCGAGCGGGCACGCACGTGCGACCCCGACGTGGTCGTCTACGACACCGTGCTGCCAGAAGCGAACGCTCGACTGGTGTCCGATCGCGCGAAGTACGTGTTCGTGATGCGCAGGATGCTCGAAGATCGTGGTGCGGAACTGTTCGACGATCCCTTCCTCGAACGGTTCGAGATCGTGATCGTGCCGCACACGGAGACCGAGTTCGGCCAACAGATACCGAACCGTCTCGCCGGCCGCACGCACTTCGTGGGAACCATCGCCCGCCAACCGCATCCCGCCTCGGCAGCCACGATGCGGGCCCGTTTCGGCTTGGGCGACGCGGAGATGCTGCTCACCTCCACGGTCGGCGGCGGGGGCTTCCAACGCCAGGCCGACCGGTTCTTCGAGGCCGTGCTGCACACGGGACGTGCCGTTGCCGCAGCGCTCCCCAACGTCCGCCACGTCGTGGTGCTCGGCCCCAATTACCACAACACCTCGATGGCTGCCGATCTTGCCGAGGTCCCGGGCACCATCGTGGTCGGCAACGAGCCGCGGATGGTCGATCTGCTGGCTGCCTCCACTCTCGTTGTCGCCGAGGGTGGCTACAACACCGTCAACGAGGTGCGTCTCGGGGCCGTGCCCGCGGTGTTCGTCCCCAGCGACCGTGGACTCGACGACCAGATCGAGCGCGTCCGCCGATTGGAGCAACTAGGTGCCGCCGCGGTGTGGCTGCCCGACGGCGCCCCCGCGACGCTTGCCACCACCGTGATCGATCTGCTCGGCAACGAGCAGCGCCGCCGCGAGATGCGCTCCAACCACCGGATGGCCCCGGTCGAGCTCGGCAACGAGCGCGCCGCCGAGTTGATCGCTGCGGTGGCGGCATGACCGTCCTGCCGTCCACCGCAGCTGTGCTCGACGTAGTTCACCGCACGCTCGGGCGCCCGTCGAGCATCACGGTGCTCGTCGACCTTCCCGAGGAGCGACGAATCCTCGAATGCAGGGCGGGCGATCGACGTGTGGTGGTGCGATGCATTCCTGCGTCCATCGCCACCAGCCAGTTTCGGCACCTGGACGCGTTGTCCACCGCCTCCGCCCGGTGCACAACGCTCCAGGTGCCGAAGCCAATCGCACTCGAGCTGACCGGAGATGCCGGAGTGCTCGTGCTCGAACACCTCGCCGGATCCGCGTACCGGCGAATCGTTGCACCAACCGGCGCGACACCCTCGGCCGTGCACGCGATGAGGCTCGCCGGACGTGCCCTGGCGGAGCTGCACGGCATCGACCCCGCCGACGTCGACGGGCTCCCGGTCACCTCGATGCGCGACCACATCGCCCAGTTGGTCCGCCCGCACCCGAGCGAGTTCGCATCGCTGTTCCCGTGCTACGCCCCGTTGGTCGATGAGGCGATGTCCCGCATCGAGTCGATGCCGGCCGCCTCAGTGCGTCGTGCCGTGCTGCACCGCGACGTGCACCTGCGTCAGATGTTCCGTGTCGACGGTCGAGTTGGGCTCATCGACTGGGACCTCATGGCTGTGGGCGATCCTGCGTTCGACGTCGGCTACCTGGTGACCCATCTGGTTACTCACGTGGAGCGGCCCGACGACCTCGTCGATGCGGTGCTCACGGGGTACGGCGATCCCCTGATGACGCCAGACCGGCTCGAGCCGTACCGCTGGTTCAACCTCATCCGCCGCGCCTGCCGCCGCGCCCGGCTCGGCGATGCCGATTGGCTGGCCGAGATCGACCGGATGATGGCGATGCTGCGCGACGAGCTCGAGCGCGTGGACGCCAGGGCGTGAGGGCCGGCACGTGAGGATCCTCTACATCTGTCCCGACACGGGCATCGACGTGTTGGGCCGCAAGGGAGCCTCGGTGCACGTCCGCGAGATGATCGCCGCGTTCGACAGGGCCGGCCACGACGTCGATCTCGTGGCACCACGACTCGTGAAGCCCGGCGCAGAGGCAGCCCACGTGCCTGCCAACGTGGTTCGCGTGCGGGTACCCGACGCGGTGCAAGACGCCAAGCAACGGCTCGACGACTGGGTCGCCAGGTTCGTGCCGGACACGTCGCTCCCGAAAGATCTGCGCCGCATGCTGTACGACGCGGCGCTCGATCGCGAGCTCGCCGCGCGCTACGAGACCGACCCGCCAGATCTGATCTATGTGCGTGCGTCGTTGCTGTCGACGGCCGGTGTCGGCCTGGCTGCTCGCACCGGCGCTCCGTTGGTCGTCGAGCTCAACGCACCGCTCGCCGACGAGCAAGAGCGGTACCGGGCAGGAGCACTGGCCGACCTCTACCGGAGCGTCGAAGGCAGCCTCCTCACCGCGGCCGACCTCGTCACCGTGGTGTCGGCGCCGTTGCGGGCGTACGCCCTCGGCCAGGGAGTCGATGAGGGCAAGTTGCGGGTCATCCCCAACGGCGTCGACCAGCGCCGCTTCAAGCCGTCGCTCCCCTCGCCCAGCGAACGGGCCCGAATCGGCCTCCCCGCCGGACCGTTGCTCGGGTTCGTCGGTGGGCTGCGACCGTGGCACGGCGTGGAACGGCTGCCGGCGGTCCTGGCCCGGGTCCACCACCAGCATCCCGACACCAAGTTGGTGATCGTCGGCGATGGGCCGCTGCGCGCCGAGATCGAGCGCAGTGCTGTCGATCACGGTGTGTCCGATCGCACGGTGTTCCTCGGCGCCCTCGATCATCGCGACATCCCGACCGCGATCGCCGCGTTCGACGTCGCCCTGGCGCCTTACCCAGACCTGCCCCACGACTTCTACTACTCACCGCTGAAGCTGTTCGAGTACCTCGCCTGCGGCACACCCACCGTGGCCAGCGCGGTGGGACAGATCGCCGAGCTGATCACGTCGGGCGAGCACGCGCTGCTCACGGCGCCTGGCGACCTCGACGCCATCGCCGCGGCCTGCAGCCGCCTGCTCGCCGACCCTGTGCTCGCCGGCCGGCTCGGCCGCGCCGGCACCGAGCTGGTGCACGGGCGGTTCACCTGGGACCGCAACGCAGCTGAGGTGATGGCCTGGTGCTCACTGGTCGGTTGACCGATTCGGGACTTGCGGGGCTCGTGGTTGCCCTCGACCCCGCTTCGATGTCGATTCGCCTCGGCCGCCAGGTGACCACCGTCGAGGTGCTCCGCCACAAGCCCGCGAGGCGGTGCGTCGTGCGCTACGACACCGCTGATGGTCCGTTGATCGGCAAGCTCCGGGCCGGCCACCGTGCCGCCAGCCCGTACCGGCTGATGGAGCGGTTTCGCTCGGCGGGATTCGACGACTCGGCAGCCGACGGAATCACCGTCGCGGCGCCGGTCGCCGCGTTCGACGACCTCGAGATGTGGGTGCAGCGTTGTGCGCCGGGTGTGCCGGCCGACCGACTGCTCGATCTTGCTCACACGGCGACGCTCGTGGCGGCTGCAGCGGCCCGAGCCGCGTTCAAGATCCACACCGCCGACGTGGCGACGCGGCGACATCACTACATCGACGACGAGCTCCGCATCCTCGAAGCCGCGCTCGGTCAGGCGGCCGCCAGGCGGCCGGCGCTCGCCGAACGCATCGACGCTCTTCTGCGGCGGTGCCGCCGCCGGGCCGCCGACGCCGACGATCTCCTCGATCGGGGCGGTCCGCGCGGGGTCCACCGCGACTTCTACGCCGATCAGCTGGTGCTCCATGGCGACCGAGTGACGGTCATCGACTTCGACCTCTACTGCGCCGCCGATCCGGCCCTCGACCACGGCAACTTCATCGCCCATCTCACCGAGCACGCCTTGCGAGTCCACCGCGACCCACTCGCGCTCGCCGCGGCAGAACAGGTTTGTCTCGAGACGGCGATCGGGCTGGAGGGCGAACAGCACCGGGAAGCGATCGAGGTGTACGCCGAGCTCACCCTCGCCCGCCACGTAGCTCTCAGCACCACCGTTGCCGGCCGCGGTCACACCACGTCCGACCTGCTCGCATGGTGCGAGCAGCGGGTCGCCACAGCCGATCGCTGACCAGGTACGACGATCGGAGCACCGCTCTCCTGAATCGTCAGTCGCCCTCCGGTCGGCGGAGGTTGCGAGCATTCGCGGGCGATTCGTGGACGATCCGACGACGATGCCTGACGACGGCCGGCTCGGCAAAGGGATGTGGACCATGAACGTTGCATGCTTTCTCCGCTCGCGAGGCGCACGTGCTGTCGCCGGTGCACTGCTGCTGACGATGGCGATCGTGGTGACGAACGTCGACGAGATCCCGAGCGCCCACGCGGCTTCGACGACTCTCGTCATCTCAGAGTTCCGGGTTCGTGGCCCGGGAGGTGCCAACGACGAGTTCATCGAGATCCAGAACATCGGCGCCGCGGCGGTCACCGTCGCCGATTCCGGCGCTGGTACCGGGTTCGCCGTGGCTGCGTCCAATGGCGTCGCTCGGTGCGTGATCCCCAACGCGACGGTGATCCCCAGGTTCGGCCACTACCTGTGCGTGAACAGCGTCGGCTACTCGTTGGGCTCGTACCCCGCTGGCAGTGGAACGACCGCGACGGGCGACGCGACTTACGCCACGGACATCCCCGACAACGCAGGCATCGCACTGTTCGACACGAGCGTTTCCGGCAACTTCGATCTGGTCCATCGGCTCGACGCGGTCGGCTCGACATCCGAAGCCAACACTCTCTACAAGGAGGGCCTCGGCTATCCAGCGCTCACCCCGTTCAGCATCGACTACAGCTTCTACCGCAACCTGTCGACCGCTTCGATCACCGAATCCGGCCTCGACACGAGCACTCCTGGCCTCTCCGAGGACACCGGCGTCAACGCTACCGACTTCGTGTTCGTGGACACCAACGGCACCTCGGCCGGAGCAGGCCAACGCCTCGGCGCCCCGGGGCCCGAGAACCTGTCGTCGCCGGTACCGAACGGAGGCCTGACCGTTTCCCTGCTCGACCCGTGCGTGGGCCCACAGACAGCACCGAACGCCGTACGCAGCTCTGTGAGCGACCCTGGCAACAACTCGACCTTCGGGACCGTGGAGTTCCGACGCACGATCACCAACAACACGGGTGGCAACGTCACCAGGCTTCGTTTCCGGATCGCCGATCAGCGCACCTTCCCTGCCCCATCCGGATACGCCGATCTGCGCGACCGGACCTCGGTCGACTCCGCGGTGACCGTCGACAGAGCACCTTGTGGAGTTGGCATGTCGAGCGTCACCGTTCGCGGTACGACCCTGGAGACGCCCCCGAGTCAACCCAACGGAAGCGCGTTCAACAGCTCTCTCGGTGCCGGCACCGTCACCCTGGGAGCTCCACTTGCCCCCGGCGCCACCATCGACGTCCGGCTGCTCTTCGGTGTGCAGCAGACCGGCAGCGACAGCGCCAGGATCATCGTCGAGGCCCTCACTGGTGGGGCCACCACGCCGCCGAACCTCGATTGCATGGGACTGACGGCAGCAGGTCCGATGACCGACTTCTGTGCGGACCTTGCACCTATCGCCACAGCCGACTCCTACGGGGTGACCGAGGACACGCCTCTGGTCGTCGCTGCGGCCTCCGGACTTCTGGGCAACGACAGCGATCCCAACTACCAGTCGATCACGGTCAAGGCGGCTTCGGTCACGACGCCGTCGTACGGCGCGGTCACCGTCAACGCGGACGGATCATTCACCTACACACCGAATTCGAACTACTACGGTGCCGACTCCTTCACCTATCAGGCGACCGACGGCGCGCTGGACAGTGCGCCCACGAACGTCGTCCTCTCGATCGGTGCCGTGCTCGACGTTCCGGTCGGGGCCACTCGTTTCGTACCGCTCGCTCCGACCAGGCTGCTCGACACACGGATCAGTTCCGACATCACCGGCGGAGCACCCGTCGCTGCCGGCGGCGGCATCGATCTCCAGGTCAGCGGGCGCGGCGGAGTTCCGGCGAGCAACGTTTCGGCAGTCGTGTTGAACGTCACGGCGGCCGAGGCGCTCGCGCCTGGTTTCGTGACCGTTTGGCCGACCCTGCAGGTCAGGCCGGCCGCGTCGAACCTCAACGTCACGACGGCCGGGCAGAACATCGCCAACCTGGTCACCGTCCAACTCGGCACCGGGGGCAAGGTCTCGCTGTTTTCACAGTCCGGCACCCATCTCGTCGCCGACATCGCCGGCTACTACGAACCGGTCACGACCCTCACGACCGCGGGCCGCTACACCCCGCTGGCGCCAGACCGCATCCTCGACACACGAATGTCGCTGGGTGTTCCAGGGACGCTTGCGGTTCCAGCAGGCGGCAAGATCGATCTCGTGGTGGCCGGACGGGGTGGCGTGCCAGCCGCGGGTGTCAGCGCTGTCGTCCTCAACGTCACCGCCGCCGAAGCCACAGCCGCCGGCTACGTCACCGTCTGGCCGGCTGGCCAGCAACGCCCGACCGCGTCGACGTTGAACGTGACCTTCGCCGGGCAGAACATCCCCAACGCCGTCATCGTTCCGCTGGGCGCCGGTGGGCAGATCTCGCTGTACGCCCAGTCCGGCACACACCTCATCGCAGATGTCGCCGGCTGGTTCGGCGACGCCTCCCAACCCGCAAAGCTCGACGGGTTGTTCCAACCCCTCGCCCCCACCCGAATCCTCGACACGCGGTCAGCGATCGGCGTGGCCACGACCACCGCCGTTGCTCCCGGCAGCGCCATCGACCTGGCTGTCACCGGCCACGATGGCGTACCCACGACAGGTGTCACCGCAGCGGTTCTGAACGTTACCGCTGCGGAGGCGACCGCGCCCGGTTTCATCACCGTGTGGCCGAACGGCGCGACCCGCCCTGCGACCTCCAGCCTGAACGTCACCGCGACCGGCCAGAACATCGCCAACATGGTGTCGGTCACGCTCAGCTCGACGGGAAGCATCTCGCTGTTCACACAGGGCGGAACAGACATCGTCGGTGACATCGCCGGCTACTACCTCAATGGTGATCCCGCCTGACATTCCGTGTCGTCGCGATCTGCGATGGGTGCCAGGACCCGACGTAGCCAGGCCGTTACCATCGTCGTATGGCCGAGGCGACTGCGTCCACCCGCCGCGCCCCGGCGAACCCGGTGCTGCGCGCGGCAGCCGTCGGTGTGCTCGCCCTCGCCGCAGTGATCACCGTGGGCCTGGCGTGGCCGAACGGCGAGTGGAGCCGCAGCGGAGCACCGCTCACCGTCGCGGGATGGGCACCGTACTGGCAGCCGGAAGCATCGCTGGCGTCGTTCGCGACGAATGCCGACGTGTTCGCCGGTGTGTCGGTCGTCGCCTATTCGGCGACGGCCGCCACTTCGGTCGTGCGCTACCCATCGCTCACCGATGAGTCGGTCGACACGTTCAAGACCGCGGCTGGCGAGGCCGGCGTGCCGCTGCTCGCCACCGTGTTCGACGACGCTCCGCCGGGTGCGATGGCCGCGATACTGGCCGATCCGGCCTCGCGCACAGCGCACGTGTCGACGCTGTTCGACATCGTGCGAGTGGGAGGGTTCGGCGGTGTCGATCTCGACTACGAGACCTTCGCCTTCGAAGACGCCCGCTCGACGTGGGCCACGACGCGACCGAACTGGATCTCGTTCCTCGGCGAGCTGAAGAGCCGTCTCGAGACCATCGATGCCGAACTGGTCGTCAGCGTTCCCCCGGTGTACGACGGCGGCACGACCGACGACAGCGGCTACTGGGTGTACGACCACGCGGCGATGGGCTCGATCGTCGACCGAATCCGGGTGATGGCCTACGACTACTCGACCACCGGCGGCCCACCCGGTCCGGTCGCGCCGATCGAGTGGGTTCAGGGCCTCGTCGACGCGCTCGTCGAGCTCGTGCCGCCCGACAAGCTCGACCTGGGCATCCCGGTGTACGGCTACGACTGGGTCGTCGGCGTCGTCGGGGCATGTCCGGTCGATCAGGCTCCTGAGCACGACGTCATCTCGACTGCCCGGATCGCGCGGCTGGTCACCGAACGCGGCTGGACCCCCATTTGGGACACCGCCACAGCGGAGCCGTCCATCGACTACGTCGACACCCTCAGCGGGGTCGATTCGACCGGCGCAGCCGCGACTTGCACGGTGAACCGAACGATCCGCTACCTCGACGCCCGGGCGGTCCATGCCCGCGCCTACCTCGCTCATCGAGCCGATCTCCATGGCATCACCATCTGGGCCCTCGGGTACGACGACGAAGCGACGTGGCAGGCGGTTCGCTGGGCACGGCGCGGCGAGGCGAGTTGGCCCCCGGCTTGACGCCGTAGTGCCGGTCGTCAGATCGACGACGAGTCGATCTCGCCGCCGAACAGGTGCTTGCCGAGCGTCTCGAACAGGCGCGGCGCCACCATGATGTGCTGCGACACCACATGCACGTCGCGCAGGCATCGCTGCAGCTGGTTCGTTTCGTAGATCGCGCAGCCACCTGCCATGGTGTACACCGAGTCGATCGCCCGCGTGGCCGCTTCGACAGCGTTGGCGCCGGCCAGACGGATTCGGACCCGTGCGTCGAGCTCGACGCGGCTGCCGTTCAGGGCGATCTCCCACGCATCTGCCACCTCGCTGTACAAGAACCCCCGGGCCGACCGCAGTTGCACCTCGGCCCGGGCGAGGTCGGTCTGGTTCGTACCGACCTGGGCCAGCGTGCGCTCGCTGAACTGGGGCCGTTTGTCGGCGGCCAACTCGACGAACTCGTCTATCGCCCGACGCGCCAACCCCAGCGCAACTGCCGCGACACCGATGGCGAGCAGCGTGAAGTTCGGGAAGGCGGCGAGCGGCGCTTCGATCGTCGGTCGCGCCCCGCGCGCCGACATGCTGCGCGCGGTCGGGACGAACACGTCGGACACGCTGAACTCGTGGGAGCCGGTACCGCGCAGCCCACTCGTGTGCCATGTGTCGTGGATGCGCACATCGGCCGCGTCGAAGAACAGCAGGCGGAAGTCATCGTCGAGCCTGGTGCCACCGAGGATGTATCTGCAGTGCTGCGTGCCGCTCCCCCAGTTCCACACACCCGACACCTTCCAACCGCCATCGACGGCGCAGCCGGTGCCGTTGGGGGCGAAGACCCCGCCACCGATGTTGGCGCGGTCGGCGAAGATCTGCCGCGCTGCGTCCGGCGGCAGGAACATGCTGAGCGACGAGGTCGTGCTGGCGATCATGGTGCACCACCCTGCCGAGCCGTCGGCGGTCGACACGGTCTCGATCGCCTTGGCCATGGTGACGGGATCGGCCTCGGGACCGGCGTAGGCGCGGGGCACGCACATCCGCAGCAGGTCGGCGTCGCGGAGCGCTTCCACCACGGCCATCGGCAGGCGACGCTCGCGTTCGGCGCGATCGGCATGTGCCTCGACGATGTCGGCGACGTCGCGTGCAGCCCTGACCAGATCGACCATCAGATCAACGCCGTCACGAACGGCCGACGCTGCGCTGGGCCTCGGCCCAGGTCATGCCGGCGGTGACGTTCACGTCGTGCGGCAACCCGAGCACGCGCTCGGCCACGATGTTGCGCTGCACGTCGCCGGTCCCACCGCCGATCGTGAGCGCCTGGCTGAACATGAAGCCGTCGTACCACCCGGGATGCATCAGACCACCCTCGGGTTTCTCGGGTCCGAGCCCCTTGGAATCGGTGCCCGGAACGAACGCATCGGTGCCATCACCACCGGTGAGCATGGCACTCGCCCCCACCATGTCGCGGGCCAGCCCCATGACGTGTTGGCCGTGCTCGTCGGCGAGGATCTTGCGGATGCTCGCCTCGGGCCCTGGCGGCTCGCCCTTCAACGCCGCGGTGAGCGTGCGGAGCCTGATCAGATCGAGGAGTCGGTGCTCGGTGTACACCTCGGCGACTCGTTGGCGCAGATGCGCGTCGGTTACACCTGCCGGCCATCGCTCGCGAATCGACTCGATCAACTCGATCGCGGTCGGACCATTGCCCCACAACACCCCTCCGGTCGACAGTGACACCCGCTCGTTGCCGAGCGTCACCTTGGCCAACCGCCAACCGTCGTTTAGGTCTCCGACGAGGTTGTCCGCCGGGATGCGCACGTCGGTGAGGAACACCTCGTTGAAGGTGTGGCCGCCGGTCATCTCGGTGATCGGGCGGATCTCGATTCCGGGTGCATCCATCGGGCAGATGAAGTACGAGATGCCCTTGTGCTTGGGAAGGTCGGGGTCGGTGCGGGCGATGAGGATGCCGAACGAGGCATGTTGCGCACCACTGGTCCAGATCTTCTGGCCATTCAGCACGAACTCGTCGCCGTCGCGGACTGCCCTCGTAGCGAGGCTGGCGAGGTCGCTCCCCGAACCCGGCTCGCTGAACAACTGGCACCAGAACTCCGCCCCCGACAGCAAGGGGAAGAGGTAGCGCTGCTGCTGAGCCTCAGTGCCGGCGTACAGCAACGTCGGCCCGGCCCACCCGATGCCGATCGGATTGGTCGGCCGGCGAACGCCGGCGGCGCGCAGCTCGTCGTCGACGATCAGCTGGTGGATGGGATCTGCGCCGAGGCCCCACGGCGGCGGCCAGTGCGGTGCGACGTAGCCCGCCTCGGCTAGCTCACGGCCGTTCGGGCGCGGGTGCGCGGCCAGCCATTCGCGGACGATCACTCGACGAGGGTCGTCGGCGGCCGGCAGATGGAAGTCCATCCGCGAACCTTATCGAGCCACCCGTTCGGGCGCCGACGGGACGACTCTCGGTCAGCTGGTCCAGAGCTCGCGGCCGTCACCGAGGTTGCCGACGAGGCAGTCCTTGCCGGCCTGCACGCAGTTCAGCGCCCACGCCCGGATGGTCGCCTCATCCCAGCCGTTGAACCAGTCGCCGTGGCCGGAGTACCCGCCGACGCCGCCGGAATACATGTCGCTCGACAGCCGCCACGATGTGGTGCCCTCGGGTGGTGTGGTCCAGAACACGCCGAAGGTGATCGC
>VFMC01000329.1 GCA_006515795.1 Acidimicrobiaceae bacterium
CAAGGCGACCGCCCGCTCGAGCTAGCCGTGCTCATCGCCGCGCTCCTCGCGGCCTAGTTCCGCCCGCCCGCGCCCCCCGCCCGCGCGTTGGTCCGTGAGCGCGGGCGGGCCCTGGGACGGGTGTGGCTCACGGATGGGCTGGTCCGTGAGCGCGGGCGGCGCCCGGGACGGGTGTGGCTCACGGATGCCGGCGGGCTGTGGGGATCGTGGGACTCGGGGATCGGGCGGGATGGGGGTCAGATGCGGCTCTGGCATGCGGACATGCCGCCGAGCACCCCGCTGCGGAACGAGTCGATCTTCTCGAACGCGGTGCCGACCACGTTGGTGCTGGCCGCCTCGTCGCCGAGCGCCACCGCGGTGAGCACCGCCTCGTCGAGATCGCCGGCGCTCAGCAGGATCTCCTGCGCCGGGTTGGTGGCCACCTGGTTGCCGTCGGCATCGAACTCGCCCGAGGGGACGATGTCGACGATCCATGCACCGACGAGGCAGTCGTTGAGCAGGACGCGCTCCTCTCCCGTCAGGGAGCTGGTGAGCGCAACCTGCACGGCATCGCTGTAGGCGCCGGCGATCGGGTAGCCGAACGACAGGTCGCCGAGCCTGCTGTACAGGTCTTGCACGAACACCTCGTCGTACACGATCGTGTTGGTGTCGACGCAGTAGGTCGCGTCGTTGGTGAGGTCGTCGGCGGCGCGACCGTCGCAACTCGGCGCAGCGCTGCCCGGGGTGAACGCCTGCAGCGTGGGGGCAGTGAAGGTAACGCCGCTGGCCTGAAGCGTGGGCACCCAGAAGGTGTCGAGCGCCTTGGGGAGCGCGAGCACGATGTCGGCGTACGGCATGTTGCCGGCGGTGTCGATCTCCTCCTGGGTGGAGAAGGCGAGGTCGACGCGCGGGTACGGGCTGTCGATGAATCCGGCGCAGCGCTCGATGCCGTTCAAGAAGCCCTCCTGGAAGGCGCCGACGCGATCGAAGGCGCTGCCGTGGCCGCTCGGGTCGGCAACCACGTCGAAGCCCGGAGGATCGCGAACCTCGATCATGGCGATGATCCCGCCCTTCACATCGTTGTCGTCGAAGGTGAGCAGGTCGCTCTCGCCGCGGGCGACGTGCGCTGCCCAGGCGCCGGCGAAGCAGTCGGCCTGCTGCTCGGTGTCGACGGTCGGCAGGTCCAGGTCGAACACGCCCGAGCGCGCTTGGATGGCGTGTCCGTACTCGTGCGCGGCAACGACGCCGACGGCCGCGGCGCCGAGCTTCTCGACGAGGCCTGGGAGCAGCTCGGCATCGTCGTACACGATGATGTCGCCGCAGGTGGTGTAGAACGCGTTCCCCTGCACCTCCTCGTATGGAACAGGCCCTGCGCAGCTCTCGGGCTCGGGCGTGCGGCCCGGGTAGAGGGCATAGATGCCGCTGACCGGCTCGAAGGATCCTTCGTACACGGTGGAGAAGTTGTCGGTCCAGAACTGGGTGACGTCGGCGAAAGCGGCGTTCAGGTAGTTGTCGTACGGCTGCGGCGGCTTGGCGTCGCCGAAGTCGATGATGCCGCCATCGGCCGGAGGTGGGGTGGTGTCCTTTGTCGGTTCGAGCGGGTTGCTCGGATCGGTGTTGGTGGGCACCGTCTCTTGCGGCCCCGTGTCGACCGAGGCCGAGTCGGAGCGTCGAGCTACGACACCCTGGTCGGCGGTGCCGCACGACGAGACGACGACGCCGGCGACGACGAGCGCAGCGGCCATGCGGAGAGCAGTCGTACGGGGAACAGCCAATCGGTGAGCAGCCATCGCCCGAGCATAGGTCGCGGGGCCGGTGTCAACGGGTCGACAGCTCGAGCAGCCTCGCCATGTCCGCGATTTCCCCCCGCTGCCCGTTGGCCATCTGCTCGGCCATGGTGGCGACCTCCTTCGTGGAGGCGTGTGTGGCGGCGTCGTCGGCCATGTGGATGCCACCTTGGTGGTGAGCGGTCATCAGGCGCACGAAGATGGCGTCGGCATCGGCTCCGGTCGCGGTGCGGAGCGCGACGAGATCGTCGGCGGTGGCGAGACCAGGCATGCGGTCGAGCGCGACCGGTGCGCCCATCCAGGCCATGGCGATGTCGGTCTCGTTCACCTCGGATTCACCGAAGTCGCGCAACAGCTGGATCATCCTTCCGATCTCGATGTTCTGCCCGACCACTATCTCGCGGGCAGTGGTGGCCAACGACGGCTCGGTGCCGGTGGTGTCGAGGTAGATCAGGCTCAGTTGCACTGCCTGCTCGTGGTGCACGCGCATGTCCTGCAGGAAGCCGACATCAGTGCTGTTCGGGTCTGGTAGGGCCCGATTGTTGCCGACCACGTAGCCGAACGCGGCGCCGAGCACGGCGATCGCAACGGCGATGGTTGCCAGGTTCGTGGCGCTCCTCCACCACGGCAGCGTCACGGGGTCATCGGCGACCGAGACGCCGGGGTCGCCAGGGTTGCTGGGGTTGTGGGACAGCTGCTGGTCGGCCTGCGTGCGCACGTGGGTAGCTTCCCACGACCGATGGCGTCGGCTGCGGTCAGGCCTGGCGTCGTGCTGTCGAGGGGCGACGATGTGCCTCGACCGCGCTGAGCACCTGATCGACGAGGGCGAGCTGATCCGTTGAAGGCTGGTCGAGCGTGCGGATCACCGCATCGCGCTCCACGATGCCAAGCTCTGCGTCGTCGAGGAAGCTCGCCACGGTGCGCACGTCGTCGTCGCGTGGGGTCACCTCGCCGCCGTCGTCATCGCGGACGACCTGCAGCAGGC
>VFMC01000330.1 GCA_006515795.1 Acidimicrobiaceae bacterium
CACCGCCAGCAGCCAACCGACGGCCATTGCGGCGACGGCGACGATGACCACGAGGGCGACAACGGCGGTGCTCATGCGATGAATCATGTCGAAGGGGTGTCGCAGAGTTCGCGGATGGCCCGCGTCGTGTGCCGTGAGCTGGTGCTCAATCCAGCACGGCGATCCGATCGGCGGAATCGGATGAGGCCGCGAGCAGTTGCGCGGCGTACAACCCGCCGCGGGCGACCAGCTCGTCGTGGGTGCCTTCCTCGGCGATGAGACCTCCATCGAGAACCACGATCCGGTCGGCATCGCGAATGGTGGACAGACGGTGGGCGATGACCAGCGCGGTGCGGCCGCGAAGTGCGTGTTCGAGTGCGTCCTGCACGTGCGCCTCGTTCTCGTTGTCGAGGTGACTCGTGGCTTCGTCGAGGATCATGATGGTGGGGTTCTTGAGCAGCAGCCTGGCGATGGCCAACCGCTGCTTCTCGCCACCGCTCATCCGGTAGCCGCGCTCGCCCACCATCGTGTCGTAGCCGTCGGGAAGCCCGGCGATCATGTCGAAGATCCGCGCCCCACGACAGGCGTCGTCGAGCTCCGCTTCGGTGGCATCGGGTTTCGCGTACCGCAGGTTCGCGCCGATGGTGTCGTGGAAGAGGTGGGGATCCTGACTGACCACACCGATCGCAGCCCGCAGCGACTGCTGCGTGAGATCGCGCACGTCGTGGCCGTCGACGCGCACCGACCCGTCGCTCACGTCGTACAGGCGCGGCACCAGCGAGGCCAGGCTCGTCTTGCCCGAACCGCTCGAACCCACCAGCGCCACCGTCTCGCCCGGCCGGATCGTGAGCGAGACGTCGACGAGCACGTCGCGGTCGGGATCGGCACCCACGATGGCGCTCGGCGCTTCGAGCGACCGCACGGTCACGGCGGCCGCGGCCGGGTAGCGGAACCTGACGTGGTCGATCTCGACCAATCCGGTCGGCTCGATCAGATCGACGGCGCCCGGCCGATCGACGATGCTCTCCGGCGCATCGAGCACCTCGAAGACCCGTTCGAAGCTCACCATCGCCGTCATCAGGTCGACTCTGGCGTTGGTGAGCCCCGTCAACGGCTGGTACACCCTGGTGACGAGCGCTGCCAGCGTGACCAGCGTGCCGCCGCTGATGTCTCCGTCGACGACGAAGAACGCGCCGACCCCGTACACCGCCGCGGCGCCGAGCGCCCCGACGAGTCCGAGCGCCACGAAGAACACCCGTCCGTACATGGCCGAGGTGATGCCGATGTCGCGGACCCGTTTCGCCCGCGAGTCGAACACCTCGACCTCGTCGCCGGCACGTCCGAACAGCTTCACCAGCTGCGCGCCCGACACGTTGAACCGCTCGGTCATCTGGCTGTTCATCTCGGCGTTGACGCCCATCTGCTCGCGGGCGATGGTCTGCAGCCGCGATCCCACGCGCCTGGCCGGGATGATGAAGATCGGCAGCACGATCAAGGCCAGCAGGGTGAGCCGCCACTCGAGTTAGCCGGCTGATCAGCGCTCCGGTCTGCGTGCGGGTGAAGAACGCCACGGGCATGCGTTGCACCTTGGCGAACAACGCCACCCGGAGGTCGTAGATGAGCCCCTCGCCGATGCGGGCACTGCACCACCGCTGCACGATGGCGAGGCCGGCGTCGGCGAGCGCCGCCGCCACCACCACGACCGCCAGCACGGTGATCAGGGTGCGGTCCTTGTTGGGGATCGCATCGTCGAGGATCGCCCGGAAGGCGAACGCGGGCACCAGGGCGATGAGCGCCGAGACGAAGATGGCGACGAGGAACCACACGATCGTGCCGCGGTAGGGGCGGGCGAACTGCCAGGCCCGCAGCAACGCGCCGCGGTGCAGCTTCTTGCCCTTCACCGCGTCGGAGTCGCCCGGCATCAACATGTGTGGACCCATTCGCATGCGCCCACGATACGGGTGGTGCTCCTCACCTAGGCTGGGGCGATGCGCCGATCGCTGCTGGTTCTCGCCCTCCCGTTCGCTCTGCTCGCTGCCGCCTGCAACACCGACGACGGCCCTGTCGCCACCGGGAGCAACGACAACTCCGCAACCGTCACCACCGAAGCCGGCGCCGGCTCCACCACGGCCGGCACCGAACCGGTCGACACCGACCCGTCCACCGAACCCACCGTTGCGTCGACCGACCCGTCTGCCACGGGTGTGCCGATGCCCGACTCGTCGGCCGCCTTCGGGTGGGCCGAGTTCGGCCAGGGGGTGGAGACCGGCAGCCTCGAGGTGCCGATCGACTACACCGACCCGTCGAAGGGCACCATCGATCTGTACGTGAGCCGGCACCTCGCTGCCGATCCGACCAAGCGGATCGGCAGCCTGCTGGTGAACCCGGGCGGACCCGGCTTCGGTGGCAGCGACTTCGCCGTGTACGCCGAGCAGATCTACAGCGAGACGCTGCTCGAGCACTTCGACATCGTCGGGTGGGACCCGCGAGGAACCGGCCTCAGCGAGCCGGCGATCGACTGCGTCGACGACTACGACCTCTACTTCGCCGGTACCGACATAACCCCCGAGGACCAGGCGGAGCGTCAGGAGCTGATCGATCTCGCCGACGAGTTCCAAACGGCATGCGCCACCAAGAACGCCGACGTCTTGCAGTACATCGGCACGAACAACTCGGCGCGCGACATGGACGCCATCCGCGAGGCGTTGCAGGAGCCGGCCATCTCGTACTTCGGTTTCAGCTACGGCAGCGAGCTCGGTGCAACCTGGGCCACGCTGTTCCCCGACACCGTCCGCGCCGCTGTTCTCGACGGCGCCGCCGACCCGAACGCCGACTTCCTCGAGAGCGGCCTGCAGCAGACGGCCGGCTTCGAGAAGTCGATCGCCACCTTCCTCGCCCGATGCAGTGACGACAGCGACTGCGCGTTCAACAACGGCGGCGACGCCGAGGGGGCCTTCGATGCGTTGATGGCCGGTGTCGACGAGCAACCGATCCCGTCCGAACCGGACCGAGCCGACGTGACCCGGGCGATGGCGCTCACAGGCGTGGCACAGGCCATGTACAGCGAGTCGTTCTGGCCCGAGCTCGAACAGGCACTCGCCGACGGTCAGTCAGGCGATGGCTCTGGCCTGCTGGCCTTGTACGACAGCTACTACCAGCGCCAGCCCGACGGCACCTACGACAACTCGCTCGAGGCGTTCCAGACCATCAGCTGCATGGACGAAGCGGAGCGGCTCACGGTGGAACAGGATGACGCGACGGCCGCCGACTACACCGCCATCGCGCCCCGATTCGCCCCCGGCACCACGGGAACCTACTTCTGCACCTTCTACCCGGAGGCAACCGACCCCCGCGTCGCCGTCACCGGCGCCGGAGCCGGACCGATCCTCGTTGTCGGCACCACCGGCGACCCGGCCACGCCGCTGTCGAGCACCGAGAACATGGCCAAGGCCCTCGAGCAAGGTGTTCTGCTCGTGGTCGTGGCCGATCAGCACACCGGGTACGGCGTGAACCAGTGCTCGTACGACACGATCGACGGATACCTCGTCGAGCTCACCGTGCCCGACGACGGAGTGCGCTGCGAGTGACCCGCGCCATCTGAGCCGGCGAGGACCGGTGGCGTTGCACCGGATAACGTCGCTGGCCATGTCCGCTCCCGCGAGGATCATCTCCCCCATCGACGGTTCGGTGTATGCCGAGCGCCCGGTGGCCACCGACGAACAGATCGCCGAGGCCGTTCGCCAGGCCCGATCAGCACAGAAGCGGTGGCGGCGCGCACCGATCGAGGAGCGGGCCGCGAGATGCACCGCGGCGGTCGAGGCGATGAACGCAATGGCCGAGGGCATCATCGTCGAGCTCGCCTGGCAGATGGGCCGGCCCGTGCGCTACGGGGCCGGCGAGCTGCGCGGCTTCACCGAGCGGGCGACGCACATGATCTCCGTCGCCGAGCATGCCTTGGCTCGCGTGCCCGTGGCCCCGAAGGACGGCTTCGAGCGCTACATCCAGCGCGATCCGCTCGGCGTCGTGCTCGTGGTCGCCCCGTGGAACTACCCCTTCCTCACCGCGGTCAACAGCATCGTCCCGGCGCTGATGGCCGGCAACGCGGTGCTGCTGAAGCACGCCACCCAGACCCTCGTGGTGGGCGCGATGCCGATCTCACCCATGCCGTCGAGAACATCGTCGATGGAGCGATGTTCAACTCAGGGCAGTCGTGCTGCGGCATCGAGCGCGTCTACGTGCACCGGTCGGTGTTCGACGAGTTCGTCGACGGCGCGGTTGCGCTCACCCAGCAGTACGTGCTGGGTGACCCGCGCGACCAGGCGACCACGATGGGCCCGATGGTGCGCGCAGCCGCGGCCGACGCGGTGCGCGCCCAGGTGGAAGCTGCAACAGCCGCGGGGGCGCGCCAACTGATCGACATGTCCACCTTCGGGCGCGATGCCGCGGGCTCTCCGTACATGGCACCGCACGTGCTCGTCGACGTCGATCACACCATGGACGTGATGATCGAGGAGAGCTTCGGACCGGTCGTGGGCATCATGGCCGTCGACAGCGACGACCAGGCCATCGAGCTCATGAACGACAGCCAGTACGGTCTCACCGCATCCATCTGGACCGCCGATCTCGAGGCTGCCAGGCGCATCGGCAACGAGGTGGAGACAGGCACGGTGTACATGAACCGCGCCGATTACCTCGACCCGGCGCTGGCCTGGACCGGGGTGAAGGACACGGGTCGTGGCGTCACCCTCTCGCCACTCGGCTACGACGCGCTCACCCGCCCGAAGAGCTTCCACCTGCGCCACACGATCGGCTGACCTGCAGCTCTTGGCGGAAGGAGTGGGATTCGAACCCACGGAGGCCCGAAAGACCTCAACAGTTTTCGAGACTGTCCCATTCGTCCACTCTGGCATCCTTCCGGGGCGGCAGGTTAGCGGCACGACAGGCTGTCGCCTCGGTCAGATTCCGGCCAAGTTCCGGCCAGGTCGGGCGCCACGTCGCCGCGCCGCGTTCGTGCGCTGCGTCATCGTTGTGTCAGATCGCGGTCAAGACCACCCCTTCGTTGGTCGATGAATCACATGATGAACGACGCTCTGCCCCGATGCACCGTGCCCGGATCGACATGCCGGCTGCTGCAGTTCGAGTCCTCCGGCCCGCGTCCGGTGTGGGCCGTGCTCGACGGTGCCGGCGCGCGCCGGTTCACCGGTCAGGTGACGTTGCACCTCGACCGAACCGTCCACGCCTACTTCCAGGATGGCGAGCTCTACTTCGCCGAGCGCGACGGGGATCGCACCCTCACCGAGCGACTCGTCGACTACGGCGTCGTCAGCGCCCTCGACCTCGAGGCGGGTACGGTTCACCTCGGCCCGATCTCCCACCTCGGG
>VFMC01000721.1 GCA_006515795.1 Acidimicrobiaceae bacterium
CGACGCCGACGGATCGGAGCGATGGAACCGCGCGGCGGCGGCCCTCGGCGCGTGAGACTTCGCACGCGTCGCGCCCCACGTGCACCGGTCGCGTTGTGCACGCCGCGGACACGCTGCTAGCTTCGGCAAGCCCGTGGGGAGACGTGGCGCTCTGAAAGGT
The DNA here is from genome assembly GCA_006515795.1 of Acidimicrobiaceae bacterium. Taxonomy (GTDB): domain Bacteria; phylum Actinomycetota; class Acidimicrobiia; order Acidimicrobiales; family Ilumatobacteraceae; genus VFMC01. The sequence continues at coordinate 161 of VFMC01000721.1, forward strand.
GTGGCCCATGAGCCGGTTTGGCTTGCTCCTCGCGTCGGCGGGTCTGCTCGGCGCGTGCGCCGCGGAGACCGACCGCGAGCCCATCGTCGGAACGACCGAGTGGATCGTCGGCGGTAGCCGCGACACGGCCGACCCGCAGGTCGTCGTCGTCTACAACACGCTCCGCGGCGGCCTCTGCTCGGGGACGCTCATCGCGCCGCGCGTCGTCCTGACGGCCAAGCACTGCATCCAGGAGGCCGGTGCGAGCGGGCCGGGCTCGCCCGGATCGTTCATCGTCGGCGTCGGCAACTCCGTCCGCAGCTTCACGCAGACGCTGCGCGTCCAGCAGATCCGCACGACGCCCGGCGTGTGGACGGAAGGCCGCTTCGGCATCGAGGACCTCGCCGGGGTCGACATCGGCGTGATCACGCTCCAGACCGGCGTCACGTCGTTCGAGCCCGCGGCGATCTACCGCGAGGATCCGCGCCCGCTCATCGGGACGACCGCGACCGTGATCGGCTTCGGCCAGACGCCGAGCGGCGAGACGGGGACGAAGTTCATGGGCAGCGTGATCTACACGCCGGCCTCGACGTGCCAGGGCGACAGCGGCGGTCCGATCTTCACCGGCGACCCGCTCACCGTCTTCGGCGTCACGTCGTTCGGGTCGGGCGGCTGCGGCAGTGGCACTGCGGGGTTCAACCGCATCGATCCGTTCCTCGACATCATCGACGAGGCGATCCGGGACTCGGGCACGTGCGTCAACGACGGCGCGGAGCGGTGTGACGGCTTCGACAACGACTGCAACGGCGAGACGGACGAGACGTGCACGCCGCTCGGCGGGCCGTGCGTGATGCACATGGAGTGCGTCGGCCTCTCGTGCGAGACCACGCCTGTCGGCGACATCTGCACGATGCCGTGTGACCCGCTGCACCCGAACATCGGCTGCCCGTCCGGGCTCTACTGCGGCC
>VFMC01000331.1 GCA_006515795.1 Acidimicrobiaceae bacterium
CTTTGGCGGTCCATGATCGACTGATCGAGCGGGCGATCTCGGAACACGGTGGCCACGTGTTCTCCACAGCGGGTGATTCCTACGCAGCGGCGTTCGCAACAGCGTCGGCAGCGGTCTCGGCGGGCCTGGCGGCACAGGCGGAACTCGTCAGCCAGGTTTGGCCGGGCGGGCTCGAACTCGAAGTACGAATGGGCGCCCACACCGGCGAGGCCCAGGAGCGGGACGACGATTACTTCGGTCCAGTGGTGAACCGGGCTGCTCGGCTGATGGGCGCTGCGAACGGTGGGCAGTTCGTCATCTCGACGGTGACGGCGGCTCTGGCCCCACCCGGCAACGGCGTGCAGCATGTAAGTCTTGGCGCAGCACAGGTCAAGGGCATCGTCGATCCGATCGCTGTGGTCGGTGTGAGCGGTCCCGGAGCGCCATGGATCGACCGTCCGCTGGTCGGTAGTCAGACAGCAGTCGGCAACCTGCGACGGCCGCGAACCGAGTTCGTGGGAGACCTGGCCGACCTGCAGCGAAGGGTCGCAGCATTGAGCGACTACCGACTGGTGACCTTGACGGGCTCAGGTGGGGTGGGCAAGACGAGAGCGGCCACCGAGATCGGGTTCCTGACGGCCGATGACTTTCCTGGTGGCGTCTGGATGTGCGAGTTGGCGCCGATCGTCGACCCGGATGCGGTGATTGCTGCGACGATCGAGAGCATCGGCGCACAGCCCCAAGCCGGTCTGACAGGCGTCGACGTCATCGTCGACTGGTGTCGTGACCGTCGGGTGCTGCTGATCCTCGACAACTGCGAACACCTTGTGACATCCGTCGCCGACGTCGCCCAGGAACTTGCTGAACGTTGTCCCACGGTGACGATGCTCGCGACGAGTCGGGAACCGCTTGGCGTGCCGGGCGAGCGCGTCGTTCGGGTGCCCTCACTCGATCCCGTGAACGGCGTCGAACTCTTCGTCGATCGGGCGGCTGCTGTCGACAGCGACTTCGACCTGGAACGTGACCGTGGCGCGGTCGAGGCAATCTGTCGCCGGCTCGACGGCATCCCGCTCGCGATCGAGTTGGCAGCAGCTCGGGTCCGGTCGCTGAGTCCTGCGGAAATCCTCGACCGTCTCGACGAACGCTTCCGCCTGCTGCGCGGCGCAGGACGGGGCCAGCTCGAACGCCACCAGACGCTCCACGCTGCCGTCGAGTGGTCCTATCGGCTGCTTTCCGATTCCGCCCGCAACCTTTTCGGCGAGCTGTCCGTCTTCGCGGGTTCGTTCGACCTCGCCGCGGTCGAGGGGATTTGTGGCGAGGTCGGCGATGGTGACCACCTCGATCTCCTCTCCGATCTCGTCGACAAGTCGGTGGTGGTCGCCGAAGCCGCAGGCCGACGGACCCGCTACCGCCTGCTCGAGACCCTCCGTCAGTACGCCGAGCAGCGCCTCGCCGACCGCGACAGGACGGCCGATTTGAGAAACCGACATCTTCGCTTCTACGCAACCGAGGCGAGTGGCGCCTGGCGAAAGTCGTACACGTCGGACGAAGCAGAGTTCTTCTCGTTCTTCGACGCAGAGTGGGACAATTTGCGAGCGGCGCTCAACTGGTCGCTCGCGCTCGGCGATCTCGCCGTCGCCGAGCAGCTGTTGGTCGCCACGGGTGCCTTCGCCGAGAGCGAGATGCGCTACGAGCACGAGGACTGGGCCGTCGAGGTCGGCGAGCTCGCTCGTCGATCAGGTAAACGAAGTGCGGCGAGTCTCGGACTACGCGCGTACTGGGCGCATCAGCTCGGCGATCCGACTCGCGCTGTCGAGTTGGCCGCCGAGGGTGCTGCGCTCGACGGTGACGAGGTGAGCATCAGCGTCTGCCTCATATGGCAGGGAGAAGCCCTTGTCGCCGGCGGACGAACGGATGAGGCCCTCGCCCTGGTCGAGCGGCTCCGGAAGATCGTCGACCACACCGACTCGACCATGCTGCGGGTCAAGGCATGGAACATGGTCTTCAACGTTCTCCTCGGCGCCGGCGACCCCAGGTTCTTCGATGAACTCGAGCAGGCACGCGCGTACTACACGGGGACCGGGTCTCTCGCAGCGTTGAGCGTCTTCTCGTTCTATCGAGGGAACGGCCTGCTGTATCTGGCCGACCCTCCCGACGGCCGGGGAGCCCACGACGAATACCAGCTCTCGGCAGATGCCGCCCACCGCATCGGCAACCTCCAGCAAGCGCTGTGGGCCGAGTTCGGCACGGTCAACGCACGGCTTCTCTGTGGCGATCTGGATGTCGGTTCCGCGCTTCATCGGGTGCTGACGACCAGCCACCAGGCACGTCTGTGGCTGCTCACCCAGATCGCTCTCGAGACCGTTCAACTCTTCCACGCTCGGCGAGGAGTGCTCGACCAGGCAGCGACGATCGTCGGGTTCGTCGAACGATACCCTGCGCCGTTCGAGGGCATCACCGGCCCCTTCCGCGCCGAGGTGATATCTCTCCTGCATGGGTCGACGCAGATTGTCCCAGCACGCGAACGCGGCCGCCGCATGGACCGGCACGAGATCGTCGCCTACGCCCTCTCGACTCTCGACGGCGCCTGAGCCTGAGACGACGGACCGTGGCTCCAGCGCCCGAGAACGTCAGCGAACCACCGGGGCCGCTTCGGCAGGCATCGAGCGGGGGACCGCCACCTCAACTTCCACGACTACCGGGACAACCTGGACGACCGCTCCGCGGCGTGGCGCTGATGTTCCTGCTCGACACGAGCGTTCTCA
>VFMC01000332.1 GCA_006515795.1 Acidimicrobiaceae bacterium
CGAGAGCCAACGCGGCCAAGGCGGCGATGGCACGCAGTGCGTGCTCCTCGTGCTCGACGAGGGCGACGCGATCATCGCCGACGCCACGATGGCAGTCGTCGCCGCCGAGTGCGCGGGTGCGCAACACCTCGGCGACGAGCGAGTCGACCGCTGGTTGCACCATCGCAACGACACGAGCGCGTTGCAGGCGCTCACCCGCAAGGGGTACGTGGTCGACACGCTCGAGATCGCGGCACCATGGTCCAAGCTCCACACGCTCTTCGAAGAGGTGCGGGCGGCCTTGCTGGCCGTTCCACATGCGCGCGCGGCCACGTGCCACCTCTCGCACAGCTACGCCGACGGGGCGTGCCTGTACTTCACGTTCGCGGCCACACCGCCCCCCGACCAGATCGAAAGCACCTACGTGGCCCTGTGGGATGCCGGCCAGCGCACTGTCCTCGCTCACGGGGGGAACCTCTCGCACCATCATGGAGTGGGCCTGAACCGGGCCCGCTTCGTCCGCGAGGCGCTCGGCGCCTCGTTCGATCTGCTGGCCTCGCTGAAGGATGCGATCGATCCGACCGGCATCTTGAACCCGGGCAAGTTCGACCTGCCATCGGTGTTCGGCGGTGACGTGTGGCCGTAGGCGAGACCGTTCCGGGTACCGGTGGCACCGCTCGACTCGACTGGCAGGCGATCCGCTCGGGTGCCGGTGTCTGCCTGGTGTTCGCCGTGCCGCTGTCGTTGGCGGCGCGATGGGCAGCCGAGAGCCGCGACGACGCCGGGCTGGCGATCGTGCTGACCCTCGGCGCCGTCGCCGGGTTCGTGCTCGGATCGGGAGTGGCGGCATGGGTGCAGCGCGCCGGGCTCCCGTGGGTGCACGCCATCGTCACCGCGTCGGGCACCTACATCGCGGCGCAGACCGTCTTCATCGTCGCCCGCCTTGCAACGGGCCGCGAGGTGCACTGGTACGCGGCGCTGTTCAACCTGGCGCCAGTACTGTTCGCAGGGGTGTTGGGCGGGGTGCTCGGCATGGTGGTGCAACGCCGAGGTTTCGTTCCCAGCACGAGGGCCGACAGGGGCAACAGATGAACGTGCTGGTGATCGACATCGGAACCACGGGCGTCCGTTCGGCGGTGATGCACCACGACGGCCGGTTGCAAGCGGTGGAGTACCGGCGATGCCCGCCGTCGTCGCCTTTCCCGGGTCTGGTCGAGTTCGACGCCATCGAGCTTGCTGCCGCGGCGCTGGAGGTGGCCAAGCGCTCGCTCGAACGACACGGCCAACCGGTGAGCGGCGTCGGCATCACCAGCCAGCGTGCTTCCACCGTCGTGTGGGACCGCGCCACCGGTCGACCGATCGCGCCTGCACTCGGGTGGCAAGACCTTCGAACCGTGTTCGATTGCATCACCGCGAAGACAGACCACGGGCTCGCTCTCGCCCCGAATCAGTCGGTCACGAAGTTGGCCCACCTGCTGAACGCCCACGATCCGGGCCGTCAGGGCGACCTGCGATTCGGCACGGTCGACTCATGGATCGCATGGGTCATCACCGAGGGCGCGGCGCATGTGACCGACCGCTCCAACGCCGCTGTCACCGGGCTGTCGCAGCACGACGCGTCCGACTGGGACGATCGTGTGCTCGGCATCTTCGACATCCCACGGTCGATGATGCCCACCATCGTCGACACCTCGGGAATCATCGCCGCGGCTACGGCGCTTCCCGGCGCTCCCCCATTGGCCGCCCTCGTCGGCGACCAGCAGGCCAGCCTGATCGGCCAGAGCTGCGTGCATCCGGGAGACGTGAAGATCACCTTCGGCACCGGAGGGATGCTCGACCTGTGCGGCGATCACGTCCCGCCCACCTCGGGAAACCGCAGCGCCAACGGCACGTTCCCGATCGTGGCCTGGTCGATCGGCGGCGCCACGACCTGGGGCACCGAGGCGATCATGCTCTCGGCGGGCACCAACGTCGACTGGCTCCGCGACGACCTCGGCATCATCGCTACCGCCGCCGAGAGCCACGACATCGCCCAGCAGTGCGTCGATGCCGACGGCGTCGTCTACGTTCCTGCGCTGCTAGGGCTCGGAACACCGCACTGGGACTACGGGGCACGGGGATCGCTGTTCGGGCTCACGCGGGGATCGAGCAGGGCCCACGTGGTGCGGGCGGTGCTCGAGGGAATCGCCCATCGCGGTGCCGACCTGGTCGAGGCGGCGGAGGCAGACACGGGCCGCGACATCGGCGTGTTGCGCATCGATGGCGGGCTCAGCGCCAACCCCACGTTCGTGCAGGCGCTCGCCGACGCGTCCGGCCGGCCGGTCGAGCCGGCGCCCGTGGTCGATGCCACCACCATGGGTGCCGGCTACCTCGCCGGGATCGCGACCGGCGTTTGGACCGGTCTCGACGAGATCGCAGCAGCTTGGAAGCCGCGCCAGGTGGTCGAGCCGCGGGCCCCGCTCGACCGCGATCAATGGCGTGAGGCGGTGGCGCGGGCGCGGGGCTGGATACCCGACCTGTCGGCGCTGGACTTCTAGTGTCTCTCCCTAGAATTGCTCCGCTCACGCGGCGCAGGCAAAGCTGCCCACCAGAGCGTTTGGAAAGGACACACTCCCTCGTGGACATGGATTCGCCCGATACCTCGACGGCCGGCACTTGTGGCGCGATGCCACAACCCGGTCTCCGACGTCGGCTGCTCGGCGCCGGCATCGTCGGCCTCGCCGGGTCACTGCTCCCGTCTTTGGCAGCTCGCGCCTCGGCGGC
>VFMC01000333.1 GCA_006515795.1 Acidimicrobiaceae bacterium
CTCGGTGCCGTCCACGACGGTCACCACGACCTTGTCGGCCGACGACCGCAACCCGGTCCGATCGCGCACCGTGAGCGAGAACTCGAGGTTCCCGATTCCCGGGGCGGTGAAGGTGGGTGTGGCAGAACCCGCGTCCGGCGCAAGCGATACCGTCGTGCCCGAGGTCTGGGTCCACAGGTAGGCGACACCGGTCGAGCCGTCCGGATCGTAGCTGCTGCTTCCATTCAGCCGCACCGTCAGAGCGGTCGCCCCCAGGAAGACAGTCTGGTCGTTGCCGGCATTGGCCACCGGCGGCCGGTTGGTCGCCGAGGAGACGCTGAACTCCACCCGATCCGCCGACGACAGATTCACTCCGTCGCCAACCGTCAGTTCGAAGGCATAGAGACCCGCCGCCAGCGGGCGGAATGCCGGCGCGGGGCCGCTCTGGTTCGACAGCGTGACGCTCGGCCCCTGCGTTTGCGTCCACATGTAGGTCAGCGGAGAGGCGTCCTCATCGAACGACGACACGCCGGTCAACGACACGACGGTGCCCACCGTGCCCGTTGCGTCGGGCCCGGCATTGGCGATCGGCACGTGGTTGCTCGGGCTGTCGACGCGCACCCGCACGATCGTCGGCTTCGAATCGGCCAGGCCATCGCTGACCACCAGCTCGAACCTGTGGATGCCCGACAGAACCGGGATGAAGCTGGGCGCGGCACTCGTGGTCGACGAGAGTTCCACGCTCGCCCCGCCGACCTGCCGCCAGCGGTAGCTGAGAATCGTGTGATCCGGATCGGCGCTCGACCGCCCGTCGAGCACGACTTTGGTTCCGGTCGACACGATCTGATCGGCGCCCGGGTTGGCCGTGGGCACGTTGTTGGTACCGTTCACCAGGACTCCGACGCCGACCGGCGCGGAATCTCTGGACGGATCCGACGTCGCCGAGTCGTTCACGATCAGCTCGAACCGATAGAAGCCATCGCGCAGCGGAGTGAAGATCGCCAGCGCGCCGGAACGCGTCAGCGTCACGACCTCCGGCCCCGACACGAAGTTCCAGCGGTAGGCAAGCGTGTTGCCGTCCGAGTCGCCCGACGCGCTGCCGTCGAGCGTCACCGGACTGCCTGCCCGGGCCACGCGATCCGGCCCCGGATCGGCCGAGGGCAGGTGATCGGACGCCCCGCCGTTGACCAGAAGACCGGTTCGCGACACGGAGCTGTTCCCGGCCGGATCGGTGACTGTGAGCTGGATCGGGTAGTAACGCGCCTGCGACGGCGCGAAGATTGGCGTCGGCCCTGTGGCGTTGGCCGGCGTCGGCAGAGAGCCGGCCAGCGGCAGCCAGGAGTAGATGAGCCGGCTGGAATTGGGATCGCGGCTGGCCTCGCCGTGGAAGCTGAAGGACTGCCCCACGTCGATCGTGAAGACCGGCCCCGCCTCCGCCACCGGCGCCACGTCCTGGACGGTGATGGCCACCCGGTTGGCGAAGCTGTCGACCCGGCCGTTGTTGACCACCAGTTCGAACTCGTAGAGCCCCGCCGGCAGCGCCGTGAACGACGGCTTGGCCGTGTCCGACCCGGAAAGCGTCACCGGCGAGCCGGTCACTTGACGCCAGCGATAGGTCAGCGGCAGTCCGCCGGGACTGGAGGAGCCGGTGCCGTCGAGCGTCACGCGCCCGGGGTGCACCGTACGCGGCTGGCCAGGCCTGGCAATCGGCCGGTTGTCGTTCGGGTTGTTCGGATCGGTGCCGTCCCGGAACTCCTGCAAGTTCGTTCGCCCGTCGCCGTCGTTGTCGAGCGCGGCGTCGCGCGGATCCGAGAGGTTCAGCCCGTTGCTGCTCTCCCAGGAGTCGGGCATGCCGTCGCCGTCGCTGTCGGCGGCATCCTGGGGCCGCAGATTGGCGGTGCCGTTGCTGGTGTCGCTCGGGTCCTTCGCATCGCGGTAGACGGCGCGGACCAGGTGGGCCACCGCGCCGGCCTGCAGCACCGTGTCGCCCAGCACGGGCGAGGGCGGGAAGACGAGCACCGACTGCAGCGGCCGGCCCGAGTTCGAGAACAGTCCGGTGTTGACGCCCGTCTCGAGCAGGTTCAGCACCTCGACGTCGTGAGTGATCAGATCTTCGACGGTCGCCGTGACCGTCTCGGCCACGCCGGCGGAACGATTCGAGTCGCGATCGCGTACTCGCACCACGACGCCGTCGATGCCTCGGACGTACTCCGTGGTGCCGTTCCCGTCCCTGTCGAGGAAGCTCACCGCCGAGGGCTCCTGGAACACGACGAGAGGATTGACCGTCGGAGCATCGCTCGCGTCCTCGCGGTCGACGTATCGGATCGTGATCGCCTCCTGTACGCCGACGCCGATGACCTCGAGCACGCCGTTGGCCCTGGCGGGATTGCTCGCGATCAGCGTGCGCATCCCGGACTGCATCCGGAACACGCCGGTGTCGGCGGCGGTCTCGAGCGCCTGCACCGACTCGAGGTCTCCGAGCTGCGAGCTGAATGTCACCGGTACCGACTCGCGCGCCGACGGGTTCCGGTTCTGGTCGGTGTCGGTCACCTGGGCGAACACCGGCTCGACGCCGACCAGGAAGCGCGTCATCGGAACGCCGTCGGCGTCGACCGACTCGAGCACGGCCGCCGTCTGGCGGATGCGCGTGCGCGCACGATGCTCGCTGCGATCGAAGGCGAAGTCCGGGTCGACGTAGGTGACCACCAGCGTCGCCCCGCTCGTCGTCTCGAGCACGCGGTCGTTGGCCCGGAAGGCCCCGA
>VFMC01000334.1:0-5491 GCA_006515795.1 Acidimicrobiaceae bacterium
CGAAGTTTCCGTCGAGCATGCAGCAGCGTTTGAAAGCGCCTCCCTGAACCACAAGGACAAGGATCATTGCGGCCCAACTTCTCGAGGAACTCGACCTCGCCCCGTACTCCGCGGTCACCGCGTTTGACTTGTGATTCGCTGGGGATACCCCCGGCGACGCTTGCTCATCGACTCAAAAGGAACTCTCGTACGTTGCCATGTCAGCACCTCCCTGTGCGGGCCAGAACAGTACCGCTGTGCAGTCGCGGCGGCAGGCGATTTTCGATGCGCGTCTCGGTCTCGCGAGCGCCAGGTGCGCCGTTACGAGCGCTTTATGAGCGCTCGGGACAAGGCGTGTTGTGTGCTCATCGGAATCCGCGATTGATGTTGACGGCCCGGTGGTGACATCGGGGGCGATCGTGGAGCTCAGCGCGGACAGCGCCCGGAGAGGGCGTTCGAAGCCTGCCCACCCTCGACCGAATCGCCAACGCCCTCGACGTCGAACTCACCGTCACCCTTACCGACAGTCAACAACTCCTCGGTACCCATTGATGCGGCGCGGAGCAACCGGGCGACTCATCGGACAGGCAAGTCCGGTCGGCCAGATCAACCCGGCCTGTGCGACGTCCCGCCAAAGGTGAGGAGGCAGCGGTGACTGCGTGGCAGTCCTTCGCCATCGCAGGGGATCAGTTTCTGGCTGCATACGCGCAACTCTCGGCGAACACGCCGACCTCGACGTTGTTCAACGTCGGCCATGCAGCGGAGTTGTATCCAAAGGCAGTTGCAGCATGGAAGAACCCGACGGATGACATCGGAAGGAAGTTTGGTCACAACGTCGAGAGTTGTTGACCGCCGAGTTCCATCTTCTTCAGCGGATCGATTTCCGATGACGCCTTGCAGTACCTCGCGACGCTTGACCCCGGACAGTCCTCCACTGCCAGCTAGAAACGGGGTGTCGCGTGCCGCGAGCTGCGAGAGGCTCCAGAGTTTCGGCGAAAACGCAAGGACCCCGGCCTGCATCGCTGCTGACCGGGGCCTTCGTGGAGCGGATGACGAGATTCGAACTCGCGACCCTCACCTTGGCAAGGTGATGCTCTACCAGCTGAGCCACATCCGCGTATTGCGAGTCGCAATGATACCAGTCGGTGTTTCGCAACGGACACCGATCGACCGGCTCGGAAGCGTATCGAGCGGTTGGGTCACGATCGGGCGTCGGGCGGCCGCAGGTCGACACTCAGCGTGAGGATGCCGTCGGCCAGCGACGCGTCAGCGTCGCCGATGATCGCAAAGTCCATGAAATCGGTGTTCGCTTGCGTGATGAACGCCTGCCGTTCCTCGCCGGCAACGGGAGGTAGTGGCCGCTTGCGGACTGCGGCCGCACGCTCGCGGAACCGGGCCAACATCGCGTCGATGTCGAGTGAATCAGCCATGGCAACACGGTAGCCGTGGCACGTAGCACGCGGTCACCCGGGCCCGGCAGCGAAGTCAGTCGTTGGTGGCCGCGCGTAGGAGCAGCGGGTCGATGACGAGTCCATCGAAGCCATCGTCACGACCCTCACCGTCGCGACCCTTACCGTCACCGTCGGCTCTGCCGGTGCCGAGGTGGGCATGCCAGTCGCCGGGAAGGTGTGGCAGCGGCTCGTCGCCCGACGGCTCGATTGCCGTCATCGAAACCAACGAGGCGAGATTGGCGGGGTCGGGATCGCGCAGGTCGTCGAAGCCCGATGGGAGTGTCAGCACCGAGAGATCGATCGGCTCCGGTGCACCTGCCATGCCATCGAGCGCCATCGCCCCCGATGGGCGGTGCACGTCGATCAACCGCCGCCGATCGGTGTCGCGGGCCTTCGTCCAACGCCTGTCGCCCATCACCTCGAGGGGGCCGAGCGCCGGCGACTCCGGCCGCGAACTGCGCCACCACCAGATGGTGTAGAGCAACAACGACACGCCGAGCACGGCCAGCCCGGCCGCGGTGAGGTAGACGCGTAACGACGCTTGCGCCTCCGACAGTTCGTTGGCGAGGAGTCGCGCCCCTTCGACTGCCTCACGCCCACGGAACATCGAACCATTCTCGCATGACAGGCGGGCCGGGTGGCAGTCACCGCGAAAATTCGTCGGAGAGCAGGACTGCAGCCCGCAGATGGGGCAAGCTGAGTCACCGTGGACGTCATCTGGATCCTGTTGTCGATCGCAGTGCTCGGCGGGTTGGCTTGGCTCGGGTACATGGTCGAGCCGCACTGGGTAGCCAAGAACGGGCAGCGGTTCCTATGCAACGCGCAGCTGCTCGACGAGCGCGGCGCCGTTCTCACCCGCTGGCGGGAAACCCGCATCGCGGTGATGCCGACCGGCGAGCTGCTGGTGGACCAGAAGAAGCTCATGCGGCACCGGATGAGCACGTGGCACATGGCCGCCGAGGCCCCGGACCCACCGCGCAACCGAACCGTGTTCCTGCTGCGCGGACGTGATCAGTTCGACCGGGCGGCGATGATGGCGATCCGGCTCCCCGCCAAGAGTCGCGCCGTGGCCATGCTGCGCCCGCTTGTGAAGCCGGCCGCCGACCGCTGAAGCGCTGGCGGTCGCTCAGCCCGCCGGCGTGGCGTCGAGGAACCCGCCGACCGCGGCACCCATCTGCTCGGCCTCGATGAGGAACGCATCGTGGCCGTGTGGCGAGTCGACCTCGATGTACCGACTCGGCGTGCCGTTGGCCTCGAGCATCGCGTGGATCTGCTGCTGCTGGTAGGACGGGTACAGCATGTCGCTCCAGATGCCCACCGTGAGCGTGGGCACCCTGATCCGCGCGATCGCCGACCGCAGCCCTCCTCGACCGCGCCCCACGTCGTGCAGATCCATCGCCTTGCCGATCACCAGGTAGCTGTTCGTGTCGAAGCGGCGGATGAGCTTGTCGCCGTGATGGTCGAGGTAGCGCTCCACCTCGAATCGCTGCCACAGGTCGAGCCGGCCGCTCAGCTCCGAACCGTCGGCGAGCTCGCGTCCGAATCGATCGGTGAAGATGTTGTCGCTGCGGAACGTGACCTGGGCGACCATTCGCGCCACGGCGAGCCCCTCCGCCGGGCCGTCGCCGGGCGCGGCCTCGTAGTAGTTGCCGCCGTTCCAGCGAGGGTCGAGCCGGATGGCCCGACGGCCGATGGCCCCCCAGGCGATCTGCTGCGCGGTCGCCTGCGCACACGTGGCGATCGGGATGATCGAGCGCACCCGCTGGGGAAACGTGATCGCCCATTCCAACACCTGCATGCCGCCCATCGATCCGCCGATCACGCTGTGCCACGCCTCGATGCCGAGGTGAGTGCCGAGGCGTGCCTGGGCGCGCACCATGTCGCGGACGGTCACCACGGGGAACCGGCTGCCGTACGGGAGGCCGTCGTCCGGGTGTGGGGAGGCCGGGCCGGTGGAACCCTGGCAGCCGCCGAGCACGTTGGCGCAGACCACGTACCACCGGTCGGTGTCGATCGCCTTGCCCGGACCGACCAGGTCGTCCCACCAGCCCGGTGTGTGATGTCCGTGCCCGGCCGGTCCGGAGGCATGGCTGTCGCCGGTCCATGCATGACACAGCAAGATGGCGTTGCCGCCGCGCTCGTCGAGCTCACCCCACGTCTCGTAGGCCACTGCCATCTCGGCCAACACCATGCCCGTGTCGAGTGCGAACGGTCGGTCGGGGGGCATGGTGAAGAACCGGCGGTGCCCGACCTCGTCGCCAGGTCGCCATGCACCGGTGACCGGCAATGGTGTTGGCACCGTCGTGTCCTCCTCGCTCGTCTCCGCATTCGTAGGGTCTGACCGTCCGAGAGCCGGACGGGACCTGCGCCACGAGCGGAAGCGTCGTTGCCCCGGTGAGGCCGGGACCACATCCTCGCCGAACGGCGAGAGGCACCGTGGGGCTTCCTCCCCGGTTGCCGGATCCCGGTCGACCAGCGGCCGGGATCGCTCGTGATGCAAATCGCTGCAGAGGCTAACGGGCCGAGCGACGCCGCGGGCCGGATTTCGGTACCGAGCTCTGTGGAGTCGCCCATCGCCACCAGCCTGACTGATCGGCGGGTCAGCCCGCCTGATCGATCAGCGAGTAGACACCGCCGACCGATCAACAGCAGACTTCGCCGATGGGAGTCTGCTACCTCACCCCGAAGGCGCGCACCGTTTCTTCCGCCGACGGTGGTTTCGGGTCGGTCGCCGGCGTACCGATCGATGCCGGCGAGACGATCGTCGCATTCGGCGGCACGTGCCTCACCCGCGCCGAGTTCGACCGGCTGCCGAGCGACCGCCGGCGCCACTCGATCCAGATCGACGACGGGCTCTACATGGCCGGCGCCGTCGAACCCGAAGCGGCCACGTTCATCAATCACTCGTGCGAGCCGAACTGTGGTATGTCTGGGGCCGTGCTGCTGGTTGCGCTGCGCCCCATCTCCGCCGGCACGGCAGCGACTACGACGAGTTCGAGTGCCTCTGCGGCTCTGTGCTCTGTCGTGGCAGGGTGACGGGCGACGACTGGATGGTCCCAGAGCTGCAGTTGCGCTACCGCGGCCACTTCAGCCCGTACCTCGCCCGCCGGATCGCCGGGTTGGTGTCGGTCGGCGCCGAGCGTCGCGCCTTCGCACTCTGACCCCGCCTCCTGGCTGACTCGTCAGTCAGTCGATCTGGCCGTGGTTAGGCTGGCCCGATGCGAGTAGTCGTGGTGGGCTCCGGCGGAGTCGGGGCCGCGTTCGCGTCGATCGCCGCCCGCCGAGACGTGTTCGAACAGATCGTCGTCGCCGACATCGACCGACAGCGGGCCACCCGCGCCGCCCATGCGGCGGCCTCCCCCAAGGTCATCGCCACGCAGGTCGATGCGTCGGATCCACGCGACATCGTGGAGCTGGCCCGCAGCACCCGTGCCGACCTGATCGTCAACGCCTGCGATCCCAGGCTCAACCCGCCGATCTTCGACGCCGCGATCGAGGCCGGATGCCACTACCTCGACATGGCGATGCACATGTCGGTGCCGCACCCGACGCATCCCTACGAGCGCACCGGGGTGATGCTCGGTGACGCGCAGTTCGCGGTCAACGACCGATGGGAGCAACGCGGCCTGCTCGCGCTGGTGGGCATGGGCGTGGAACCCGGTTTCTCCGATGTCGTCGCCAGGTACGCAGCCGACCACCTCTTCACCCGCATCGACGAGATCGGCGTGCGTGACGGCAGCGATCTGGTGATCGACGGCTTCGCCTTCGCACCGACGTTCTCGATCTGGACCACGATCGAGGAGTGCCTCAACCCGCCGATCATCTACGAACGCGACCGCGGCTGGTTCACCACCGAGCCGTTCAGCGAGCCCGAGACGTTCGTGTTCCCCGAGGGGATCGGGCCGCTCGACTGCGTGAACGTGGAGCACGAGGAGGTGATCTTGATGCCACGCTGGATCGACGTCGGTCGGGTCACCTTCAAGTACGGGCTCGGCGACGAGTTCCTCGATGTGCTCGCCACGCTGCGAAAGCTCGGCCTCGACAGCACACGTCCGGTCATG
>VFMC01000334.1:5499-7031 GCA_006515795.1 Acidimicrobiaceae bacterium
CGCGACGTCGTCGCCGCGGTGCTGCCAAACCCGGCCGAGCTCGGCGACCGGATGCGCGGGCGTACCTGTGCGGGTTCTCTCGTGCGCGGCATCGGCGTCGACGGCGCACCCCGCGAGACGTACCTGTACCAGATCGTCGACAACGAATGGACGATGCGCGAGTACGGTCATCAGGCTGTTGTGTGGCAGACCGCCGTCCACCCCGTCGTGGCCGTCGAACTGATTGCCGAAGGAGTGTGGAGCGGTGCCGGGGTTCGCGGGCCCGAAGCGTTCAGCGCCGATCCGTTCCTCGACCTCCTGGCCGAGCACCGGGTACCGCACGTGGTCGAGGAACGGCCACCGCTCGTACCGGCGTGAGTCCCGACGAACTGGGCGCGAACACCGCGAGACGTGCACCGTCGGAACGTAGGATCTCGCGGGTGGACAGGCGGCGGTTCCTGAAAGGGCTTGGCATCGGCACTGCGGGAGTCGTCGGCGTCGCTGCGCCCGCGGGCGCCTACACGGTCGGTCAGCAGCGGGGCGCGTCGACGATCGTCGGCGACTACGCGCAGAGCGTGAACGCCGGGCAGCGGCGCGGCGCAGTGACCGTGTGGTGGAGCGTCGACACCGACTCCAAGGTGCTCGCCCTCACCTTCGACGATGGTCCGACGAGCCAGTTCACCGCATCGGTGCTGCGAGTGCTCGGCCAATACCACGTTCCCGCCTCGTTCTTCCTGATCGGCGAGCTCGTCCAGCGTCGACCCGACGATGTGCGCCGGATGCTCGACGAGGGCCACGAAGTGGCCAACCACACCTTCGACCACTACAGCGCCACACGGCAGTCACCCGCCGAGACGCTGAGCACCATCGAGCGTGGCGCCGACGTCATTGCCGCCATCAGCGGAACGCGACCGAGATGGTTCCGTCCGGTGCGCGGTCACGTCACCGGGGCATTGGTCGACGCGGCAACCGAGGTTGGCCACGACATCGCCATGTGGTCGGTCAGCCGCGACCCGGGCATCGGTACCGCGGCCGACGACGTCGACGGAGTTCGCACCAACTACATCGAGGGCATCCACGACGGTGGCATCGTGATCTTCCACGACGGCATCGGCCGCTCGGCGTTCGAGTTCTCCGGACCCGATGAGCTGCTGCTCACCCAGCGCCGCGCCGAGCTGGCGGCGCTGCCCGACGTGATCGAACGGTATCTGGCCGACGGTTACGAGTTCCTCGGCATCAGCGATCTCATCGACCGGCACGCCCCGAACCACTGACAGTCGTCGTCCTCAGAGCAGCGACAGCGCGTCGAGGTCGAGCGCGTGCTGGGTGTGTCTCGTCGCCATGGTGGCGAACAGGGCCTCGCTGCGTTCGCTGGCGCCGACGATCTGCGATGCGAGCACCGCCATCAGAACCCCCCCGAACGCCTCGCGCCGGTACTGGTGCCAGAGCCACGAGCTGTCGACTTGCATGCCGTAGGTGGAAAGCGCGGCGCCATATTCGTCGACCAGCCCGCGTTCCACTTCGCGGCGTTGTGGCGGAAGGAGACCGGCGCC
>VFMC01000334.1:7074-9076 GCA_006515795.1 Acidimicrobiaceae bacterium
TGAAGTAGCTCACGTCGCCGAGCGCCGGCCCGTGGCCGGGCGTCTGCCAGTCGACGGCAGCGACGGGATATCCACCGGCCTCGGTGGCGAACATCAGGTTGTCGAGGCGGTAGTCGCCATGGGTGACGGTGTACGGCTCACCGCGCCCGTCCACCCAGTCGGCGAGCCGCGGGCCGAACCGGTCGATGAGATCGATCGACTCGGGGGTCAGGTGCTTCATGTACGTGGCCATGAAGCCCGGCATGAACACCGCCCAGAACTCGACCAGGCGTGCCGTGTCGTCGGCGCTCCCTCTACGGTTGAGCCACTCGAGGTCGGCTAGCGAATGGTCGTTCCACCTCGGACCGTGCAGCTTGGCGAGCTCGAGCACCGCCGTGCGGGCCTGGTCGAGCGAACATCCGGCGAGCTGGTCGCCCTGTGCGCCGGGAGCGAGATCCTCGAGCACGATCACGAAGTCGCCTGTCGAGGCGTCCCACTCTGCCCGGTGACACTCGGCCACCCTGATGTCGACCGTATGCGCGAGGTCGCGATAGAAGCGCACCTCTCGCTCGTAGTTGCGCAGCACCACACCGGTCATCCGGCTCGTCGGATCGGGTGACGGCAGCTTCACCACCAGCCTGGTCGGCTCCGACAGCGCATCGGCTTGTGTGAGCCGGAGGCGCAGGTTCATGCCGACCAAGCCGTCGCCGATGCGGTCGGCAGTGACACCGCGCACCTCGGCGCCGATCACCTCCGACAACCACTCGAGCGTCATCCACTCCGGCATGAGTTGTTCGGAGGTCATCGCAGCGACGGTACTGCCCTACCGAGCGGGTCGGGTCATCGTGTAGATGGGCGGGCAGCCGCGCACCTCGATCGTCTCGGTGACCTCGAAGCGGAACCTCCGGTAGTAGCCGAGGTTCGCCTCCTTCTGGGTCTCGAGGTAGACGGGAAGCCCATCCGCGTCGCAACGCTCCAGCGTCGGAGTGATGAGCCGCGAGCCGAGACCCCTGCCCTGATGGAGCGGGTCGGTGGCGAGGATCGCGAGGTACCAGTGCTCGGCGTGCGGGTGATGCTTCGGGAGCTCGTTGAGCATTCGCAACGCCTCGCGCCGTTTGCTCGACCGTAGGGTGGTGGGCAGTGCATGCCTGGCCTGCGCCAGGGCGCGTAGGCCCTTCATCGGCAGCGGCACACCGGCAGGGAGCCAAGCCGCCACTCCAGCGACCGACCCGTCGATCGTGGCCGCGTGCACCACGCCGTGGCGGGCACAGTCGCCGATCACCGCCTGGAAGTAGCCGGGCATCGCTCGCTGCTGGCGGAGCAGATCAGGTTCGAAGAAGTTGAACAGCGGGTCGTCCCAGAAGGCCCTGGCGGCGATCGCGATCAGATGTCGGATCTCGTCCGGTCGGGCCTCCCTCACGTCGATCCGCATCGCGCCTCCAGTCCGCCGCCCGGCTGTCGGCTGACTGTCGGCCGGGACAAGGCGTTCGATTCCGACGTCGCCGCGGCGCTTCTCCGCGACATCCGCCGCCTCGAGGAACACCTCGACGTCGGTCCCGGGCGCAACGGGTTCGAGGGTTTCGCCACGACGCGGGTGTACAACCTGCTCGCCCACGGCTCGTTGTACGAGCAGATCCCCGTGCACCCCGTCGTGCTTCCACTCATGCACCACCTCCTGGGCGACGGCTGCCTCGTGAGCAGCCTGTCGAGCATCACGATCGGGCCAGGAGAGTCGGCCCAGCCGATCCATGCCGACGATCAGTTGATGCCGCTCGGCAAACCACACGTCGCCACAACGGCGAACAGCATGTGGGCGATCACCGACTTCACCGAGGCCAACGGCGCCACGCGGATCATCCCCGGAACGCATCTCGCCGACCGCTCCCCCGTGTACGGCCAGCACTACGACAGCGTCTGCGCCGAGATGCCCGCAGGAAGCATCCTCGTCTGGCACGGGTCGCTCTGGCACGGCGGCGGCGCCAACACCACATCCGACCGGCGGATGGGCATCGCCATGAACTAC
>VFMC01000722.1 GCA_006515795.1 Acidimicrobiaceae bacterium
ATCGGCCGGCGCTCCGTGGTCGGCGGCTATCCGCATTTCGACTACCGCGCCGTACCGCTCACCGAGAGCGTGCCGCAGCTCGACGACGCCTGCCTGCTGGTGTGCATGATCGAGACGGTGGAGGGCCTCGACAACGTGGAGGCGATCGCGGCTGTCGACGGCGTCGACGTGCTGCATGTCGGCAGCAACGACCTGCTGGTCAACATGGGCAAGCCCGGCAAGTTCGACGACCCGGCGATCGTGGCGGCGCAGGATCGGGTGATCGCGGCGGCCAAGGCGCACGGCAAGTTCGCCGGCATCGGCGGCAATCGCAATGTGGAGCGGCAAGCCGAGGCGGTGCGCCGGGGAGCGCAGTTCGTCACTACCCAGACCGACATCGGCTTTCTCGCCGCCGCCGCCGGCGACTGGACGCAGGGCCTGCGCAAAGCGCTCGCGTAGCCTGGACGGCGCCAGGCGTGCAGAGAGCTACCGTGTCGAGCCGCCCTGCAGCGGTTCGAGCAGCCTGTCACCGACGTCGGCGATGGCGCTCGAGATCGGCCTGAACGCGAACGTCAGCACGTGATGGCCGGCCGGCACGTAGACCGCCCTGAACAGGACGTTCGCTCGCAGGATCGGCACTTCGAGGCCATCCACATCGGCGGTCCACCAGGGGTGCCAGACATCGTGCAGCACCACGAAGCCGGGCGACCTCGATCACCACCTCGGTGTTCTCGTAGCGGCGGATGCGCGCGCTCGAGGTGGCGCTCGACTGGCTCGCCAGCGCGACGATGGCTTCGTCGATCTCGGGCGGCGCATCCAGGAGAACGGTATGCCTCGGATCGAACTGCGGCCAGTTGCCCGAGGCCATCAGCACGTCGAAGTCGGCTTGCTTCCAGTCGTTGACAAACAGGACGCGTGGCAGCGCTCGCGAATTCTCGTAGACGTAAGCCTCGGCAGTGTGGGCGACCAGCGTCACATCGCCCGGCTTCAGCCGATTGTCGACCTGCTCGATCGGCACGCCGACGGCAATGAACCG
>VFMC01000335.1 GCA_006515795.1 Acidimicrobiaceae bacterium
CGAGTGCGTCGGACAGGCCATCGGCCCGGCCGAACGGCGTGGTGGCGAACCCGGTGCCGGCGACGGCGGCGATGCGGCCGTCGAGGTCCATCACCACCGCCTCGCGGGCGGCGTCGGTGAGGCCGAGCGAAGCGGCGTAGGTGTCCCACGCGAGGTACCGACGAAACGCGAGGAACGGGTTGCGGTTGCCGTTCGAACGCAGCGGGGTGACCGCTTGCACGAGCTCGAGCGCATGGTGGCGGTCGGCATCCGAGGCCTTGGGGCAACGCCACGCGAGTGGTTGGGTGGCGTCGACGGTCGCACCGCAGACCGAACACCGCCACCCCGCGGCAAGCGGTCGATCGATCATCCTGCAGCCACACGGGCGTTGAAGTCGGTGATCATCTCGTCCCACACCGGCAGGTAGCGACGCAGTCCACGCCAGAAGTCCTGCTCGCGCCGGGCCTCGAACAGCTCGAAGGGGGTGCCTTGCTGCTCGACCCACGTGTAGTAGCCGAGGTTGAAGATGCGGCTCCGGTCCCGCTCGGTGCAGTCGATCATGTCTGCGGTGTCGATGTGGCCGAGGTGCTCGCCCCACACCTCGGCAGCATCGGCGTCGGTGAAGTTGCCGGCGAACTCGATCGCCACGGTCTTGGCTCGCTCGCTCGGGTAGAGCGCAGCGCCGTCGGTGGCGATGGTGACGATGGCGTCATCGGCGCCGAGGCCGAGCAGCTTCGCCGTCTTGATGGCCGCCAGCGTGTTGCAGATGGACGAGAACCCGAAGTGTGCGAGCGCGTCGATGAGCGCCGCCGAGATGCCCTTTCGGTCGGCCATGTAGGCGCGACCGGTAGGGGTGTTGAACAGCACGTCGAGCTGATCGGTGGCCCGATCGCTGACGGCGACGACGACATCGGTGTTGGTGACGTTGTGGATGAGCGGGATGTGCTTGTCGCCGATGCCTTGGATGTTGTGCTCGCCGAACCCGTTCTCGAGCATCGTCGGGCACTCCAACGCCTCCACAGCCACGATCTTCGTGCCGTACTCTTCTTTCAGCCGGTCGCCGGCGGCGATCGTGCCGGCCGAACCGGTCGCGCTGGTGAACGCGGCGAGGCGCAGGTCGCGGCCACTCGTGACCCGCACGTGCTCGAACACGTGGCCTAGCGCTCGACCGGTGACCTGGTAGTGGCCGAGGTGGTTGCCGAACTCGCAGAACTGGTTGAGCACGAAGTTGCCACGATCCTTGGCCAGCTCGTTGCAGGCGTCGTAGATCTCCTTGACGTTGCTCTCGGTGCCGACCGTCCTGATGACGTCGTCGACCGGGTTCGCGCACCACTGATCGAGCCAATCGAAGCGTTCCTGGCTCATGCCGGCGGGCAAGATGGCGACACCGCGACTGGCCATGATGCGGCTGATGGCGATGCCGCCGCGGGCGTAGTTGCCAGTGCTCGGCCAGATCGCCCGGTGGCGGGTGGGATCGAACTGCCCACTCACCACACGCGGCGCGAGGCAGCTGTAGGCCGCGAGCACCTTGTGTGCGGTGATCATCGGGAAGCGGTCGCCGAACACCACGATGATCGGGCTGTCGACGCCCGTCAGCTCCTTGGGGAGCACCACGTGATCGGGCACGTCGACGCGGTCGCCGGCGAGGTCGTTGTACCAATGAACGCGCCAGAGGTTGGCGGCGTGGGGTGCGTTCTTGTCGACGCCCGCCGTGTGCCCGCGATCGAAGCTGGTCGGATCGGCGAGCTGGGCGAAGGTGGGCAATGAGATGCGCTGCTCGCGGAACCTGGTGACGCTGTTGGCGCGCGACGTTTCGTCGACCACGGTGTCGGCGAGGCCGAACTGGTTGATCAGGGCATCCCGAAACGGGCTATCACGGAGTGGGTCGGTCGCGATCGTCACGCTTTACATTCTGTCAAAGGCAACCACCTGGAACCATGTTGGTTCATTAGCGAAGATCTCACTTGCGTAATCGGTAGGCTCTGCGCATGAGCGACATGACCGACGCGAAACGACGTCTGGTCGAGCGCCTCAAGCGCGTGGATTCCGCCACCGCCGGCGAGCTCGCGGCGGCCTTCGCTCTCACCGACACCGCTGTGCGCCAACACCTGGAGTCGCTTCAGGAACTGGGCCTCGTGCGCCGACTCGAAGGCAGCGCCAACGGGCGCGGTCGCCCGGCGGCGAGGTGGCAGCTCACCGCGGAGTCGTGGTCGATGTTCCCCGACCGTCACGGAGACCTCACAGTTGACCTGCTCGATTCGATCCGGACCGAGCTCGGCGACGCGGCGCTAGACCGCCTGATCGAAAGTCGTTCGCGCCGTCAGGCCGAGCAGTACCGCACCCTCGTGGGATCGGGCAGCGTGGCGGTGCGCGTGCGCCGCCTCGCCGATCAACGAACCATCGAGGGCTACCTGGCCGAGGTGATCCGTGACGGCGACGACGTGTTGCTCATCGAGCACCATTGCCCCATCTGCAGCGCGGCCAGCTCTTGCCAGAGCCTGTGCCGCGCCGAGATGGAGGTGTTCCGCACCGCGCTCGGCGCCGACATCTCCGTGACCCGCGAGCAACACGTGCTGAGCGGCGACCAACGCTGCGCCTACCGCATCACCGCGGCCTAGCTCTCGCCCGTCAGGAGACCCGAGGGTTTCGAGCGCGACAGGGTGCGGCAGCCTCAATCGGTGAGCGCGACAGTCCCTGAGAGCTTGGGGGTTTGCGATGGGTGC
>VFMC01000004.1 GCA_006515795.1 Acidimicrobiaceae bacterium
AACACGACCTGGCGGGTGACGAACAGGAACGGATCGTCCTGCTTGGTCCGCGAGGCCGAGTAGATCACGAAGCAGCCGATCGTGGCGAGCGCCGCCTGGAGCAGCATCAAGAACCAGTCGATGTTGCGGGTCGGGTCGCTCGGGCTCGACTTGAGGTTGCCGAGACCCGAATCGGGTCGGCGGGTGAGGATCGAGGTCATCGCGGCTGCTCGCAGCTACTCGCGGATCGTGGCGTCGTAGCCGCCGAGGCAGGTGTCGTCGGCCAGCTCCTTCGGCGGAGCCGGGTAGGGCGAGTTGACGTCGAGCGGGTTCGAGGGCAGCACCTCGTCGGTACCGCCCGGCACCTTCTCGGCCAGTGCGGTGAAGATGCACTTCACCACCGGCGCCGCGGCCTTCGAGCCGTAGCCGCTCTTCTCCAGGTAGGCAAGCACCGTGTAGGGCTGGTTGTCGTCGAGGCTGAACGCCCCGAACACAGAGGAGTCGTTCCACGGGTACTGCCCGGCGCCCTGGGCCGTGCCGGTCTTGCCGGCGAGTGGCAGCGACTCGTGCGGGTAGTCCTTGAAGAGGCGCTCACCAGTCGTGAAGCGATGGCGACCTTTCGGATACTCCACCCCGCAGCTCCCTTCCGTGCGAAAGGTGGGACAGATCACCCGAGAGAGCCCGGCGATGATCGGCAACCACTGGTCGGGCGGCATCTCCAGCTGATGGTTGATCTCCGGGTTCACGAACGACTCGACGATCGTTCCTGCCGCCAGGTCGGCGAAGCCGGCGGCGCGGTCGGGGGTGAGCGGGGCGTAGATGTTGCGGACGATGTGCGGGCGCATCACGAAGCCGTGGTTGGCGATCGCCGCGTAGGCGTTGGCGAGTTGCAACGGTGTGGTGGCGAACAGCCCCTGTCCGATGGCCACCTGCACCAGGTCGCCGGTCACCAGTCGCGACGCCTCGCCCTTGGCCAGCACCCCCTTGTCGACGAGCTCTTTCTTGATCGCGTCGTCGGGGATGCGGCCGTCCCACTCGTAGGGCAGGTCGATGCCGCTGTCGGCCCCGAATCCGAACTCCGCGAGATCGGACTTGAGCTCGTTCTCATCCTCCAGGTTGTAGAACTGCTCGCCGAGTCGGTAGAAGAACGCGTCGGAGCTGACGGCCAGCGCGTCCTGCAGCACGACCGGACCGTACTGGCTCGGCTTTCCGAAGGGATCGAGCGCGTTCTTGAACTCGCAGCGCACGCCCGAAGCACAGACCTCCTTGGAGATCGAGGTGAGCTTGTAGGTGCCGGTGTCCTCGTAGACGTCGGTGGCGGTGATCAACCCACTGTGCATCGCCGACCAGGCCATGAACGGCTTGATCGTGGAGCCGATGTTGTAGCGCCCCTGCACCGCCCGGTTGACCAGGATCGACTTGTCGGGATCGTCGGACTGAGGGAACAGCTGCTCGAACTTCTCCTGGCTGATGCCGGCGTTGAACCAGCGGTTGTCGAACGAGGGGTAGCTGGCCATCGCCAGCACCTGGCCGTTGCTGTGGTTCAGCACCACCACCGAACCGGCCGGGGCCTTGTACTGGATCCACTCCTCGGTACCGAACTCCTCCGAGCTCGAGTACACCCGCTCGCCATTCTCCTTCTTCGGATCGAGTGGGTTGTGCGCGGCGCGATCGGGGAACTCGGATTCGGTGCTCTCGGGCAGGTCGCGGCGTTGCCGCAGCTTGGTCTCCAGCGCCTGCTCGGCGTACAGCTGCACATCGAGGTCGATGCTGAGTTGGATGTCTTGGCCGGCGACTGGTTGCACCTCGTCGAGCAGGCGCACGGTGTTGCCGGCCGCGTCGATCTCCCACACCTGCTTGCCCCACGTGCCGTGCAACTCGCTCTCCATGCTGGCCTCGATGCCGAACTGACCGATGCGCTCGTTGCGGTTGTAGCCGAGGGCGAGGTATTGCTCGACGTTTTCCTTGTTCAGAGCGCCCATGTAGCCCACCACGTGGCTGGCCAACGGAGCGAACGGATAGACCCGCCGCCACTCCTCGACCACGCTGACCCCGGGATAGTCCTCCGAGCGTTCGAGCAGATACTGCACCGTAGATTCGTCGACGTCTTCGACGAGCGGCATCGGTAGCAGTGGATCGAACAGCTTGATGCCGTCCTGGTATCGCTCCTCGAGATCGGCGACAGGGGTCTTGAGCCAGCCCGACAGGCGCTCGAACAGCTTCGCCCTGGTCTGGTCGCGATTGCGGATCACCGCCCAATCAACGGTGACGGTGAGCACCCTCTCGTTGTCGGCGAGGATGCGACCGTCGACATCGAAGATGCGACCTCTCTCCGGCGGGAGCGACACCTCGCGCCGCTTCGCCGCGTCGGCACGGAGCTGGAACCCCTCTGCCTGCACCGCCTGCAGGAACCACAGGCGCGTGCCGAGGGCGCCGACCAGCACGACGGCCACGAGCGCGAGCACGCCGAGGCGACTGCTCCGACGGTCAATGGCCATGGGCCCAGTTTGCTCCACGGGAGACCAGAAGTGGCCGCGGCACGGAAGCGACGCCGGTCATACCTCGTGCATCGCCTTCCACTTGGGCTTCTTCACGCACATGCACCAGCGACCGAGGGGCACGAACAGCGGGCTCATCACGAGCGCGAATGCTGACACAACGGGGACGATCGTGAACAGGCGCGACGTGAACCAACCGTCCTGACCGATCAGGGTGCGCGCCGCCGGCAGGGCCGTCTCGCCGACCGCAGCGCCGATCGTGGTGAAGATCGATGCAAGCCACCACTGCGGTGTGCGGGTGAGCGTGAACACGTAGCCGGCGACGAAGCCGGCCAGCGCGTAGACGATCGCCGTGAGACCGAGCGGGCTGCCCGTCGCCAGGTCGTACATCAGCCCGAGCGTGAACCCGCCCACAGCACCCCGCTCCGGCCCGGCGCCGGCGCCGGCAGCGGCGGCAAGCGCCAGCACCAGCTGCATCACCACGCCGAAAACGGGCATCTCGGTGAGCACGGTGCGCTGCAACGCCAGCACGCACAACCCGACCGGGAACAGCCGGATGAGCGCACCGGCCAGAAAGGCGCGCAAGCCCTCAGCCGCCGCTCGTGTTCGGCACGTACAGCAACACGCTGAGGAAACTCAACGTCGACGACAGATCTGCGGCCGGTTCCACCTCCACGACCAACGCACGCGACCCGGTTTGTTCGCGAACCGCCGACACCACTCCGATCGGCAGCCCGGCGGGGGCGATCGCGGCGATGCCACCAGCCGTTTGCACGGAGGATCCGACCTTCACCCGGCCCGAGGTGGAGGAGTCCTCGATGAACCGCAGCACCAGGGGACGGCCCTCGCCCTGACCCGACAACGTTCCTGTCTCGCGGATGATCTCGGTGACGAACTGGGTGGTCGTGGTGTAGAGCGGCACGCCGGTGGAAGTGGTGGCGGTGGGGGGCGGTCCCACCGGATCGAGCGGGCCCCTCACGGGATCGAAGGCGGTGGTGGTGGTGTTGGCCAACGTTGTGGCCGTCGGCTCGATCGTGGTGGTGGACTGCGGCGTCGTGCCGGAGGTGGGGCTGATCGGCAGGCTAGGTGTCGGAGCAGGGTCGACTCTGGTGAGCACCTTGGCGCCGATGCTGAAATCCGGGTCGAGCACGAGCAGCACGATCGCCGAGTTCGGATGAACGCGGGTGATCTTGCCCACCAAACCGGCACCGTTCACCACCGGCATGCCCACCGCGATGCCATCGGTGCTGCCCTTGTCGATCTCGACCGTGTACTGGAAGTTGCTCGCCCGTTCGCCCTGCACGCGAACGGTGACCGTGGGGTAGCTGCCGGTGCCGAGCAGCCGGTTCAAGGTGAGCAGCTCCTCGAACTCGAGCAGGGCCGCCCGAGCCTCGATCTCGGCGCCCCGCTGCACGTCGATCTGGGCCCTCAGGGACTCGTTCTCGCGTCGCAGATCGTCGTAGTCGGTGATGCCGTTCCAGGCGTTCTCGACCGGCAGGGAGATGGTGCGGGCGGCCGCGTCGAACGGCTCGAGGATCAGCGAGAACACGCTGCGCGACCGATCGATGAGCGCGTTGCCGCGCTGGTCGAGGGTGATGAGGAGGATCGAGGTGAGCACGAGCAGGAGGATCACTCGTCGACGACCCATCGAATAGATGGCCATGGGAACGCTCGCTGACTACTCGTCGCCGCCGAGCGACATCAGCCCCCGCATCGCGTCGATGTTCTCGAGCGCTCGACCTGATCCGATCACGACACTGAACAGCGGCTCGCGGGCGAGGTTGATCCGGATTCCGGTCTCGTGGGCCAACCGCTGATCGAGGCCGGCGAGCAGGGCTCCGCCTCCAGTGATCGTGATGCCCTCCTGCATGATGTCGGCGGCGAGCTCGGGCGGCGTCTTGTCGAGCGTTGTCTTCACCGCGTCGATGATCGCCGACACCGGTTCGGCGATGGCCTCGCGCACCTGCTCGGTGGTGAGCGGCACCGTGCGCGGCAGCCCGCTGATCATGTCGCGGCCGCGGATGTCGGCAGTGAGCTCGTCGTCGAGTGGCCACGCGGATCCCATGTGCATCTTGATCTCCTCGGCCGTGCGATCGCCGATCGCGAGGGAGAACTCCTTCTTCACGAACTGCAGCACCGCTTCGTCGAGCTCGTCGCCGGCCACGCGCACCGACTGCGCGGTAACGATGCCACCGAGTGAGATGACCGCCACCTCGGTGGTGCCGCCGCCGATGTCGACGATCATGTTGCCGCTCGGTTCGTGAACGGGAAGGTCGGCGCCGATTGCGGCAGCCATCGGCTCTTCGATGATGTGCACCGGCTTGCGTGCTCCGGCGTACTCGGCGGCGTCTTGCACGGCCCGCTGCTCGACCCCGGTGATGCCCGATGGCACGCAGATCACCATCCGTGGCTTGCTCCAGCGGCTCGCGTGCACCTTCTGGATGAAGAACCGGAGCATCTTCTCGCACACCTCGAAGTCGGCGATGACACCGTCTTTGAGCGGCCTGATGGTCTTTATCCGACCGGGGGTGCGACCCATCATCCGCTTGGCCTCGATGCCGACGGCCACGGGGCGACCGTCGGTGATGTCGATCGCCACGACGCTGGGCTCGTTCAGCACGATTCCCTGGCCGCGCGCATAGATCAGCGTGTTCGCCGTGCCCAGATCGATCGCCAGATCGCGCCCGAGAGCGAGCGGGTTGTTTCGCGCCATGGGAACGTACCTCCTCGATGTGCCGCGTCGGTTGCTGAATCGTGGCTGAGCAGGCAAGAGGCCCGCTCACGTGTTGATCGAGTGTAGCGGCCCCGCGGATTGTTACAGGTTCGGGAAGAAGATGCCGAGCTCGCGCTCGGCCGAGGCCGGCGAGTCGCTGCCGTGGACCAGGTTCTCGGTGAACAAGATGCCGAGGTCGCCACGGATGGTGCCCGGCGCTGCGGCCTTCGGGTTTGTGGCCCCCATCATCGTGCGCACCACTTCCCAGGTGTTCTCCGGGCCCTCGACGGCCATCGCCACGACGGGCCCACGGCTCATGAACTCGACGAGGTCGGCGTAGAAGCCCTTGCCCACGTGCTCTTCGTAGTGGCGGGCCAGTGTGTCGGCCTGGAGGGTACGCAGGTCCATCGCCACGATCTTCAGGTTCTTCGCCTCGAAGCGGCCGACGACTTCGCCGATCAGGCCGCGTTCGACGGTGTCGGGCTTGAGCAGGACCAAGGTGCGATCAGACATGGCGCCGCAGGCTATCGGCGTCGACGCGCTCGGCCGCAGCCTCGACCCCAGAAGCTCCGTGAGCCACAGCCGCCGCACCGCCCGGCACCGCTCACGGACACCCTGGTCCGTGACGGGGTGCGGGAGATCACTGGATCACCGGAGTGCGGGACTACGGGAGCAGTTGGCGCACGGCGGGACGGGCGGCGCCGACCACGTACAACGAGCCGGTGACGAGCACCGCGTCATCGGCACCGGCGAGCCGGATCGCACGGGCGCAAGCCTGTTCGACCGTACTGCACTCGATCACCTCGTCGCACCCGAGCGCGATTGCCGCTTCGGTGAGCTGCGCCGCCGGCAAACCGCGCGGCGACGGGGCCGTGCAGGTGAGCACCACGTCGAACTCGTCGGCACGAAGCGCGCCCAACATCTCCCCCGGGTTGCGTCCCTGCAGGCACCCCACCACGAGGTAGCGCATGCCGGCTGGATCGAAGTCCTCGAAGAACACCGCCGACGCGACGTCGGCTCCCGGCGGGTTGTGGGCGCCGTCGACGATCACCAGCGGCTGGCGGCCCATCACTTCGAACCGACCTGGGATCACGACTTCAGCGAATCCCTCACGCATCGTGGCGTCGGCGAGTGGAGCCGCGAAGAAGGCCTCGACCGCGGTGAGCGCGGCCGACGCATTGTCGGCCTGGTGCCGTCCGTGGAGCGGGACGAAGACCTCGGAGTACACGGTCGTCGGCGTGCGGATGCCGACGAAACGCCCACCGAGCGCCAGTTGGTTTTCGACCACCTCGAACTGCTCGCCGCGCACGAACTGCGTGGCGCCGCCGGCCTCGACGAAGATCTGCACCAGTTCGGGGTCGGTCTCACCGATGACCACGGCGCTGCCGGGCTTCACGATTCCTGCCTTCTCACGGGCGATGTCGTCGAGGGTGGGCCCGGCGAACTCGTTGTGATCCATGCCGATGTTGGTGATCACGGCAACCTGCGCCTCGCACACGTTGGTTGCATCCCATCGACCGAGAAGGCCCACTTCCACCACCGCGACATCGACGGCAACGTCGGCGAACCAGCGGAACGCGGCGGCGGTGACTGCCTCGAAGTAGGTGGGTCGCACGCCGGCGATCGCTTCGAGATTGGCGATGGCCGCGATCTGCTCGGCGAACTCCTCGTCGGAGATCGGCTCGGCGTTGCGGGCGATTCGCTCGTTGAGCCGTTCGAGGTGTGGGCTGGTGTAGGTACCGACGGTGAGCCCGTGGGCCATCAGCAGCCGGGTGATCATCTGCGTCGTGGAGCCCTTGCCGTTGGTGCCGGTGACGTGGATGACCGGATACGCGAGCTGCGGGTCACCCATCACCTGCACGAGCCGACGCATCCGGTCGAGCGTGGGCGATTCGATGCGGCCCGTCTTGTCGTAGCTGGCGTGATCGTCGAGGTACGCCAGCGCCTCGGCGAAATCCATCAGGACGCGGCGCGACGGGGTCTGGTGCTCCGCGATGCTTCACGTGGCACCAGTGTGGGGTTCACCTTCGTACGAACGGTGTCGGCATCGATGACGACACGGCCAACATCGCCGCGACCTGGAAGCTCGTACATCGTGTTGAGCAGCACCTCTTCGAGGATGGCGCGCAAACCGCGGGCGCCCGTGGCGCGCAGCAGCGCCTGGTCGGCGATCTCGTCGAGCGCCTCACTGGTGAACTCGAGCTCGACGTCTTCGAACTCGAACACCTTCTGGTACTGCTTCACGAGCGAGTTCTTGGGCTCGATGAGGATCTTGGTGAGCGCATCGCGGTCGAGGCTGCGCACCGCTCCGATCATCGGCAGTCGGCCGATGAACTCGGGGATCATGCCGAACTTCAACAGGTCTTCCGGCAGCACCCTGGCGAACAGTTCGCCGGCATCTTTGTCGGCCTTCGACCGGACGGTGCCGTGGAACCCGACGCCCTTGTAGCCGATGCGACTCTCGATGATCTGCTCGAGACCGGAGAACGCACCTCCACAGATGAACAAGATGTTGGTGGTGTCGATCTGGATGAACTCTTGGTGCGGATGCTTGCGACCACCTTGCGGCGGAACCGAAGCCTGGGTGCCCTCGAGGATCTTGAGCAACGCCTGCTGCACGCCCTCGCCGCTGACGTCGCGCGTGATCGACGGGTTCTCGCTCTTGCGGGCGACCTTGTCGATCTCGTCGATGTAGATGATGCCGGTCTCGGCCTTCTTCACGTCGAAGTCGGCAGCCTGGATGAGCTTCAAGAGGATGTTCTCGACGTCTTCGCCCACGTAGCCGGCCTCGGTGAGGGCCGTCGCATCGGCCACGGCAAAAGGCACGTTGAGCAGGCGGGCGAGGGTTTGGGCGAGATGCGTCTTCCCGCAGCCGGTCGGGCCTAACAACAAGATGTTGCTCTTCGCCAGCTCGACGTCGTCACGTCGCCCGACGCCCGCGTTCTGCTGGTACTGGATGCGGCGATAGTGGTTGTAGACCGCGACGGAGAGGATCTTCTTGGCCTCGTCCTGGCCGACCACGTAGTCGTCGAGGAAGGTGCGGATCTCGATCGGCGTGGGCAGCTCGTCGAAGCGCAGCTCGCTGCCTTCGGTGAGCTCCTCCTCGATGATCTCGTTGCACAGGTCGATGCACTCGTCGCAGATGTACACGCCTGGCCCGGCGATGAGCTTCTTGACCTGCTTCTGGCTCTTGCCGCAGAAGCTGCACTTCAACAGTTCGCCGGTGTCACCGAACTTCGCCACGATGTGTTCCCCCCTCGGTCGTGCTCATGGCCTGTAGCAACGGATGGGCCTCAGCGGATGGGACCCGTGCGGTCGACGGCCTGACGAGACGACAGCACATCGTCGATAATGCCATACGCGATGGCCTCGTCGGCTTCCATCACGAAATCGCGGTCGGTGTCTTTGTGGACGCGCTCGATGGTCTGGCCCGTGTGATGGGCCAGGACCTGCTCGAGCAGCTCGCGCATCCTGAGGATCTCCTTGGCCGCGATCTCGAGATCGGTGACCTGCCCGTAGCTCACATGACCGTATGGCTGGTGGAGCAGCACGCGGCTGTGCGGCAGGGCGAGGCGCTTGCCCTTGGTTCCTGCCGCGAGCAGCACCGCGGCGGCCGAAGCGGCCTGCCCGAGGCAGATGGTGGCGATGTCGTTCTTGATGAACTGCATCGTGTCGTAGATGGCGAACAACGCCGTGATGTCGCCACCGGGGCTGTTGATGTAGATGTTGATGTCCTTGTCGGGGTTCTCCGACTCGAGGTGGATCAACTGGGCGCAGATGACGCTGGCGACAGTGTCGTCGATAGGGGTCTGCAGGAAGATGATGTTGTCTTTCAGCAGCCTGCTGTAGAGGTCGTAGGTGCGCTCGCCGCGGCTGGTCTGCTCGACGACGTACGGCATCGGGATCGAGTTGCGCATCTCAGTCATGGTCGTGCCCCTCATGGTCGTCGTGGTCGTGGTCATGATCGTCGTGGTCGTGAGTCTTGCCCATCACAAGGTCACGATCGATCGGGGCCCCGTCGGGATCGACGACCTCGACGTTGTCGAGCAACCAATCGAGGGCGCGGCTCTTGCGCAGCTGGGCGACGAGATCGGTGGTGGCGTCGTTGGCCTCGTAGGCCCGCTTCACCTGCGCCGGCTTCTGACGCACCTGCACGGCGATGCGGGAGTACTCGGCATCGAGATCGTCGTCGCTGATCTCGATGGCCTCGGCGGCGGCCACCGCCCGAAGCGCGAGATCGACCTTGACCGCCTTGGTGGACTGCACCTTCAGCGCCTCGATGAACGACGCCGCGTCCTGCCCGGTGGCACTCAGCCACTGGTCGAGCGAGATGCCCTGCGCCTGGAACTGCTGCACCGTGTTCTGGACGCGGGCCTGCAGGTCGCCCTGCACCATTGCCTCGGGAGCCTCGATGTCGACCAGTTCGGCCAGCGCCGCGGTGACCCGATCGATGAAGGAGTTGCGGGCCTGGTTGAGCTTGCCGGCACCGATGCGGTCGGCGATCGAGGCGCGATACCCATCGACGGTGTCGAACTCGCCGATGTTCTCGTCGACCCATTCGTCGGTCAGCTCGGGGAGCACCATCTCTTGCACGTTGGTGACGGTGACCTCGAAGTCGGCCGGCTCGCTGGTGCCATTCGGAGTGGCGGAGAAGCTGAGCTCCGCGCCACGCTCCGCGCCGAGGAGCTCGGCGTCGAACCCGGGAGCGACCCATCCCTGCCCGACCTCGTACAACCAGTCTTCGGTGTTGAGCCCTGGAACCGGCTCGCCGTCGCGAACCCCGGCGAGCGACAGCGTGACGTGGTCGCCGTTCTGCACGCCGCGATCGACGTCGATCAGCGAACCGTGACGACGCAACTCGGCGGTGAGCGCCTCGTCGATCTCGTCGTCGTTGGCCGACGGCGACGGCAGCTCGACGCGCAGCCCACCGTAGCCGGGCACCGTGATCTCGGGACGAAGCTCGCACGTGGCGTCGAACTGCACCGGGCCCTCGTCGGCACCACCGACGATCTCGACCTGCGGCGTGGCGATGAGGTCGATGTCGTGTTCGCGGACAGCACTGGCAAGGTAGTTCGGGATGGCGTCGCGCAGCGCCTGCTCGCGGGCCGGAGCGATGCCGATGCGGGCTTCGAGCACCTTGCGGGGCACCTTTCCGGCGCGGAACCCCGGCAGGCGAACCTCGTGGGCGAGCTTGCGGAAGGCCTGATCGATGTCGCGATCGAACTCGGCTTCGTCGACGGTGAGGGACAGCTTGACGAGGCGCTTGCCGGGCGCCTCCTCGAGGTTTTCGAGCGTACTTTTCACAGACCGAGGAGCCTATCGAGCCCAGGTCTCGAACGACGGTGCTGGCAATCGAGCGCGCGTCGGGCAGACTGTTGCCATGCCGTTCTGGAAGCCTCACGCCCTGGCCAAGCCTCATCCCGACCAGCTCGATCTACGGATGGGCGACCACGTTCGCGCCACAGTCGACCTGCCGTCGGTGCCCACCGGTACAGCCGGCAAGGTCCTCCTCGCCAACGGTTTCAACTGGCAGCGGTATCGCGTGCTGTTCACCAACGGTGTCGAGATCGGCGACCTCGATGGGCGCAACCTCGAACCGATCGGGCGAACCGCGAAGCGCAAAGCGAGAGCCGCCAAGCGCGTGCCCTGAGCTGAGGAAGGCCGAAGAAACCGGCGATCCGACCAATCCGCGTCGGGGTCGGCTCCGAACCGGGGCCGATGATCACCGAGCAACACACCGACCCCGCCGCCGGAACATCCACGGATGCGAGAGCCGGCGGCATCGCCCGCCTCCTCGCCGCCTTGCTCGTGCTCACCGGCGGTCTCGTCCACCTCCAGCTCTACTTCGACGGCTATCGCAACATCCCGAACGCCAACCTCGGCCGCAGCTTCGTCGCCAATGGCGTGGCGTCAGTGCTCGTGGCGATCGCGTTGGTGCTACGCCGTGATGCAGTCGTTCGTCTCGCCGGTCTCGGCGTGGCGGTCGGCACGCTCGGCGCCTTCGCGCTGAGCCGCACCGATCGCGGCATCTTCGGCTTGGCCGAACGTGGTCTGCAGCCCTCCCCCCAGGCTGCGATCGCGCTGTTCACCGAGCTCGCTGCGGTCGCCCTCCTCGCGGCCACGTTCGTGCCGGCGATCGGCTCCGGCCGCAGAGTCGCCGCGCCCGCCGCCATCGTCGCCTCGGCCACGATGATCGCCGTCGCAGTGGTCATGACCGCGCTGTGGGCCCGGGGAACTGACACGCCGGCCGCCGGCGCGGTCACCGAGGACGGCGCACCAGCGGACGCTGCGGGGGTGACCATCGTCGACTTCGCCTTCGGGCCCGACGTGCTCACCGCGCCGGTCGGTAGCACGGTCACGTGGAGCAACGCCGACGGGTTCGCTCACGCCGTGGCCTCGGCCGACAACAGCTTCGTAAGCGAGCCGCTCGACCCCGGCGACTCGTTCCAGCACACCTTCGACACCGCCGGCAGCTTCGCCTACATCTGCGCGATCCACCCG
Source organism: Acidimicrobiaceae bacterium (assembly GCA_006515795.1). GTDB lineage: Bacteria > Actinomycetota > Acidimicrobiia > Acidimicrobiales > Ilumatobacteraceae > VFMC01. The sequence continues at coordinate 11,692 of VFMC01000004.1, forward strand.
TCGATGGCGGGCACCGTCGTCGTCGAGTGAGCCACCGCTCCCCAGCCCAACCACTACCCAGAAGACAACAAGGAGACCCCCATGGAGATCAGCGAGCAATCATTGCGTGCCCTCGTGGACGCCACCGACGAGCAGCACCGAGCCGGCATGGCTTCGCTCCGGAGCGACATCGGTGAGCTGCACAGCGAGATGCGCCGCCTCCGTCCGATCCTTTCGAGGACGACGGCGCAGCGCAGGATGCTGAGACGTGCTGCCGGCACAGCCTCACTAGTCACGATCGGTTCGCAGGTGCTGCCCGTGTCGAGCTTCCTGCCGCGGGCCGCTGCAGCGGGCGGCGACGCCGGCATCGCCGCGTTTGCCGAGAGCGTGGAGCTCACCGCCGTGGCCGCGTACGACGCCGCAGCCAAGAGCGGGCTCGTCACCACCAAGGCAGTGCTCGACGCCGCGGTGAAGTTCAGCGGTCACCACACCGAGCATGCCGCGGCGTTCGGTGCCGCAGCCGGCGACGCCGCCACCGGAAAACTCAACCAGGCGCTGCTCGATGCTCTCGTGCCGGGGCTCACCGCGGCGAAGTCGGAGAACGACGTGCTCAAGTTGGCCTACGACCTGGAGAACGCTGCCGCCGCCACCTACCTGTTCGCCCTCGGCGCCCTCGAGTCGGTTGGCGCTCTGCAGCTGACGGCTTCGATCCTGCCCGTAGAGGCCCAGCACGCGGTGGTCCTCGGTCAAGTCTTCGGCGCCGATGCAGCCACGCTCCTGCCGCCGTTCGAGACCGAGACGACGTTCGTCGATCCCACCAAGTTCCCCGTCGGGTGACCCGCCGGGCACGACCACTGACCCCAGCCTTCGACACCTTCGACCAGACCTTCGACCAGACCTTCGACCCGAAACGAGAACGACCATGAACCACGACCACATCCGCCGCGAAGCCCGGGCCATCGAGGCCGATCACCGAGCCTCGATGAACCCGTTCGCCAACGCACTGTCCCGCTTCCTCGACAACGAGTCCCGCCGCGCCGACGACACCGCCGCGGCCGTGCTCGGCGGCCTGTCTCGCCGTTCGCTGTTCCGCATCGGTGGCGTCACCGTCGCCGGCGGCGCGCTGCTCGCCGCATGCGGCAGCGACGACGATTCCTCGGGCGCCACGGCGCCGTCGGGCACGGTCGGAGGAACCACACCTGCGACACAGCCTTCCGGAACGGCAGAGGAAGACATGACCGACGACGTGATCATCCTGCGCACTGCGTCGTCGATCGAGGAGCTCGCCGTCGCCGCGTACCAACTGGCGATCGACTCGGGCCTCGTGACCACCGCGGCTGTCGGCGATGCCGCCAAGCTGTTCCAGTCGCACCACATGGAGCACTCGCAGTTGTTCCAAGCGGCAACCAAGAAGGCCGGCGGCAAGCCGTTCACCGAAGCCAACCCGGCCGTGCTCGCGGCGTTGCAGCCCACGATCGACGCGCTGCAGGACGAGGCCGGCGTGTTGATGCTGGCCCTCGAGTTGGAGAACGCCGCGGCACAGACGTACCAGTCGAACGTCGGCATGGTGCTCGACCTGTCGTTGAACAAGGCGCTGATGAGCGTCGGCGGCGTCGAGGCCCGTCACGCCGCTGTGCTGGCGGGCGTGCTGGCAATGGATCCTGTGCCGCGTTCGTTCGGTGGCGCCGACAAGGCGATCGCCGCAGGCACCGGAGTCTGACGCGACCGACGGCGGCCGCGAACCGACGGTGCGAACCGACGGCGGCAAACGGCGGGGACCGAGGGTCGTGGGTGTGGCATTGTCTGCACCCAGGGTACGCAGATGGTGGACAGCGCGATCGAAGCGATGTCGGCGTGGATCGCAAGCGGTTCCACCGCAGCAGCGGGCGGCTTCTTCGCCGCCTCTGACGACTGCGCCGCCCAGGCTGAACGATCGCGGGCGATAGTCGGTCGGCTGCTCGGCGCCGACGCTGCCGGGATCTGCTTCGGCGCCAACATGACCAGCCTCACCTTCGCCGTGAGTCGCTCGATCACCGCCACGCTCCGCCCCGGCGATCGAATCGTGAGCACGCGCCTCGACCACGACGCCAACGTCTCCCCGTGGCGCTTCGCCTGCGAGCAGGCAGGCGCAGAGCACGTACTCGCCCCGTTCGACACCGCCTCGGGCACGTTGGCGCCTGAACCGGTGATCGCCTTGATCGACGAGCGTACGAAGTGGGTGACGCTGCCTGGTGCGTCGAACTTGCTGGGCACTGCGCCCGACCTCGGACGGATCATCGACGCCGCACACGCCGTCGGCGCGCGGGTGTTCGTCGACGCCGTCGCCCTCGCACCACACGCCCCGATCGACATCGCCTCGCTTCGCTGCGACGTGCTCGTCACGTCGCCGTACAAGTGGTACGGCCCGCACTCCGGCGTGATGTGGGTCGAACCAGAACTGCTCGATGCACTGCCGGCGTTCAAGGTGCGACCGGCCGCTGATCACGGTCCGGGCCGGTTCGAGACTGGCATGCCCAACTACGAGGCCCTGGCCGGGATCGAGGCCGCGGCTCGCTTCCTCCTCGAGGAGGGCATGGATCGCGTCGCCGCCGCCGAGGCGCAGGTCTTCGAACCGTTGCTCACAGGCCTGCAGTCGATCGCCGGGGTCAAGGTGTTCGGGCCGCAAGGCATGGCGGGCCGCACTCCGACAGCAGCGTTCACGGTTCGCGGCGTAGCGCCGGTCGACGTGTCAAAGGCCCTCGCCGCCGAGAAGGTCGCCGTGTGGGATGGACACAACTACGCCGTCGAGGTGGTCGATTCGCTCGGTCTCGCCGCCGACGGTGGCGTCGTTCGCGCAGGACTCGCCCGCTACATCGGTGACGACGAGGTTCAGCGCTTGCTCACCGTGATCGATCGGCTCGCCACCCGCGGGTGAGGGCGCCCGGCAGCGCCGACGGTCATGTCTCGCGTGAGTCGTGGCCGGCCGGATCGCGCCGGGCGACGAACACCGCCGCTTCGGTGCGGCGCTCCATGCCGAGCTTGGCGAGCAGGCCGCTCACGTAGTTCTTGATCGTCTTCTCGGCCAGGAACAACCGCTCGCCGATCTGGCGGTTGGTGAGCCCCTGACCGATCAGGTCGAGCACCTCGCGCTCGCGCGCCGACAAGCTGGCGAGGCGGCGATCGTCGCCGGTCGGGTTGCTGAGCCGACGCATCACCCGGCCGGTCACTGCCGGGTCGAGCAAGTGCTCGCCTGCGGCAACCCGCCGAATCGCTGCAAGCAGCTCGGTGCCGCGAACCTGCTTCAGCACGTAGCCGGAGGCACCGGCGATGATCGCTTCGAACAGCGCCTCGTCGTCGGAGTACGACGTGAGCATCAGGCACGACACCGACGGCAGGCGGCTGCGGATCTCACGACACAGCTCGACACCGTTGCCGTCCGGCAGGCGTACATCGAGTATCGCCACCTGCGGCCGTACCGCGATCACTCGGGCCAGACCGGTCTCGTAGGTGTCGGCCTCGCCCACCACCTCCAGATCGTCGGATGCATCGATGAGCGACCTCACGCCGTGACGCACCACCTCGTGATCGTCGACGAGGAAGACCCCGGTTCGTGGCTGATCGATCATCCGCACAGTCTGGCCGCCCGTTCCGCCATGTGCCAGGGACCTTCGTCCTGCTGTGGGTCCCGCTGTGGCTGTTGTGGGTCCCGCGGCCCACCCCTGAGTAGGGTGGAAACCGTGCCCGCTGACGCCCACTCGACGCTGCTTCCCGAGGGCGCCCAATGGGTCGACGAGCTACCCGACGGTCTGCTGGTGTGCGACGGGAAGGGCATGATCACCGCGGCCAACACCCGTCTCGCCGAGATGTCGGGCTATTGCGGCACAGACCTGGTCGGCAAGTTCGTCGAGATGCTCGTGCCCGATCGGCAACGGTCGCGCCACGGCGGGCTGCGCGTCGACTTCGTCGCCGCAGGCACGGCCCGACCGATGGGCCCCGGTGTCCGTCTCACGATGCGCCGCCGGGATGGCACCGAACTACCGGTGGAGATCAGCCTGTCGCCGCTGTCGGGCACTCGCCAGGGCACCGTCGTTGCCATCGTCCGCGATGTGTCGGAGAGGTTGCGGGCGGAGACAGCGCTGCGCACCACCACCGACCTCCTCACCCTCGCCGACGAGCGCGAGCGGATCGCCCGCGACCTGCACGACACCGTCTTGCAACGCCTGTTCGGGCTGGGCCTCGAGTTGCAGGCCACCGCCATCCGTGCGCCGAAGGAGGTGTCCGACCGCATCGAGAGCGCCGTCGACGAGATCGACCTCATCATCCGCGAGATTCGCACGGCGGTCTTCACCCTCGGCTCTGCTGGCCGCGAGGGCTCCCTCGGCCAGGAGCTCAACCTGGTGACGACCCAAGCCAAGCGTGTTCTCGGATTCACCCCTCGTCTTCGCCTCGACGGGCCGGTGGAGTCGGCGATGACGCCGGAGGTCCGTACCGAGCTGCTGGCCAGCCTGCGCGAGGCGCTCACCAACGTCGCCCGTCACGCCGCGGGCACCGAGGCCGAGATCGAGCTGCACGCCGGCGACGAGCTGATCATGCGCGTGCTCGACAACGGCCGCGGCGTACCCGCGGAGATCGACGTGTCGGCGGGCAACGGCCTGCGCAACATGGCGGAAAGGGCCCGCCTCCTCGGCGGCGGCTGCTCGGTGTCGCCACGGTCCGACCGGGGCACAGAGCTCCGTTGGTGGGTGCCGATCCCGCACTGATCGCCGCTCACCGACCAGAGCGGCTCGGGACCTTGGTCCCAAGACCACGTGCCGTGTGGCCCTGATCGGGGTGGGCGCACGTCCTCATCATTGGGTCCATGAGCAAAGAAGACCGTTCCGTGCTGGGTTGGGGTGCGTTCGCTGTGGCGATCGCAGCGCTGTTCGTCGGGCTGTTCGCCCTTCGCGACGATGGCGCATCCGCAGGCAGCGAGAGCGCCGGCGAGGGTGCAGGCGCGGCTGTCACCGTGGTGGAGGTGACGTTGGCGGAATGGTCGATCACGCCGGCGATGATCGAAGTGCCGAGCGGCCCCGCCGTGTTGCGCGTGACCAACGCGGGTTTGATGGTCCACAACCTGTCGTTGCCATCGCTCGGCATCAAGACCGCCGATCTGGCCCCTGGTGAAACTGCCGACCTCGATCTCGGCACCCCGGCCGACGGCAACTACGACCTCCTGTGCGACATCCCCGGGCACTCCGCGAGCGGGATGACCGCGATGCTCACGGTCGGTGGCTCCGGCGGCGGTGGCGATACGACTGGCGGAGGAGGCGCTGGAGCAGCTCCGGCGCGGATGGACTGGCAGGAGATGGACCGGATGATGGAAGAGGTTGCCCTCGAGTTCCCGGCCAAGACCGAGGGCCACGGCGGCGACCTGCTCGAGCCGACGATGATCGACTCCGACGGAACCAAGGTGTTCGACATCGTGGCCGAGGAGATCAAGTGGGAGGTCTCCCCCGGCAAGGTGGTCGACGCGATGGCCTACAACGGCGTGGTACCCGCACCGGAGATCCACCTCGAGGTGGGCGACCGGATCAGGATCAACTTCACCAACAAGATGCTCGAGTCGACCGACATCCACTTCCACGGCATCCGCGTGCCGAACGCCATGGACGGTGTCGATCCGTACACGCAGCCGGTGGTGGTGCCCGGTGGCACCTTCGTGTACGAGTTCGAGGCGCTGGAACCGGCAGTCGGCATCTACCACTCCCACCACAACGCTCAAGAGCAGATCCCGAACGGCCTGTTCGGCGCTTTCACGATCGGTGAGATGCCGATCCCGGAGTACCTGAAGGACAAGGGCTACACCAAGGTCGACAAGAAGGTGAACATGGTGCTCAACGACGCCGGCACGATCGGGCTGTCGCTGAACGGCAAGAGCTTCCCCGCCACCGAGCCGTACACGTTGCGCGTCGGCGAGGTGATGCAGGTCACCTACATGAACGAGGGCCTCACCTCCCACCCGATGCACATGCACCAGCCGCTCGGGTGGATCATCGCCAAGGACGGAGTCCCACTCCCCAGCCCGATACCCGGCGATACGTTCAACGTCGCCCCGGGTGAGCGCTACACGGTGCTCTACAAGGGAACCGACGTCGGGGTGTGGGCGTGGCACTGCCACATCCTCACCCACGCCGAAAGCCCCGAGGGGATGTTCGGCATGGTGACGGCCGTGATCGTGGAGGCATGACGATGACCGTCGACCGCTACCAGATTCCGCGTTGGGAGTGCATGTCGCTCGTGGAGTCCGCGGCGGTCGGCCGAGTCGGCATCATCGATCATGGTTACCCGATCGCTCTCCCGGTGAACTACCGCCTGATCGGTGTGGGTGACGAACGCGAGATCGTCATCCGCACCACGCCCGACACCGTGGTGGGCCGCTACACCGGGCTTGCCTCGCTCGAGGTGGACGAGATCGACGTGGAGACGAAGCAGGCCTGGAGCGTTCTGGTCTGCGGCCACCTCCGTCACGAGCCGGGTGCGCACGGGTTGCCGGATCCGCACCCGTGGCTCGACAGCCGCCACCACTGGATGGTCATGTCGACCGACTCCGTCAGTGGGCGCCGCTTCGTGGGCACACCCGGAGCCGACGGGTACTCCGTCGAGTGGGAGATCCGCCCCGCCTGAGTCGACCGGGTCCGAGCGGGTTGGGGTCGAGTCTGGCTCGGGTCGAGTCTGGCTCGGCGCGGGGGCCGCTAGCCTGACGAACCGTTCGGGGTGTGGCGCAGCGGTAGCGCACCTGCTTTGGGAGCAGGGGGTCGGGAGTTCAAATCTCCCCACCCCGACCAACCGAGGGTTTCGGCGCACCCCGGTATGTCGCCGATGACTCGGGCGTGCGTGAGTGACTCGGGCGTGCGTGAGTGACTCGGGCGTGCGTGAGTGACTCGGGTGGTGGGGGGGATCGGGCTAGCCGTTCGAGCGATTACGTTGGGCGGGTGAACGGAGCCGCGACCGATCGAGAGCTCGTCGAGCTCGGGATGGCCGTTTCGGCAGGGGGTCCCGAGTCGACGACGACGTACCGCAGCGCAGTCGATCAGTTGTTCACCTTCACCGGCGATCCGGTCGCACTCCTCGATCCGCTCAACGCCAGCGACGAGCGGATGACGATGGGAGCGGTCCTGGCCATCGCGCTGCGCATCATGGGCGGCGTCGCGCCGACGCATCCAGCGATCGTCAACGATCTCGGCCGACTCGATCGACGCTTCGAGCGCGTGACCGACGCCGAGCGGGCGCACGTCGAGGCAGTGCGCCGAGCTGTGGCTGGAGCGTTCGATGATGCGATCGCGATGTGGGACGAGGCCCATCAGAGAAACCCGAACGACATCGTTGCCGGGCGCATGGTGCACGACATGTGCCTGCACACGGGCACCGATCAGCCGCGACTGAACGCCGCCGCCCGGGCGATCTCCGCCGCGGCGCCCGCCTCGCGAGAGGCCGGAATCGCCCACGGCCAACTCGCGCTCTCGCTGGAGGAAGTAGGCCGCGACGACGAAGCCGAGCAGCATGGCCGCCGGGCGCTCGACATAGATGCCGACGACCTGTGGGCCCGGCACGCGTTGGCTCATGTGTACGAGAACCAGGGCCGAAACGACGACTCCCTCGCGCTGCTCGCCGGCACCGCAGAGCGCTGGTCGACCCAGAACCTGCTCGTCAACCACATCTGGTGGCACGTCGGTCTGCGTCTCGTCAACCACGGCGACGGGTCGTCGGCCATGCGCGTGCTGGATGAACGATTGACCTCGACCACGCCGTTCGGGTTGTCCGACGCGACCTCGCTGTTGTGGCGGATCGAGCTGGCGACCAGCGCCGGTAGCGTCGACACTCGCTGGTCGGCGCTCGCCGATCTCTGGGATCGCGTCGGCGAGCGACACACGTGCGGATTCCTCGACATGCACGCCGCGATGGCGCACGCCTCGACATCCGGACGAGCGGCGGAACGATTCTGGAACGGTCTGGCAATGACCGACCACGACGGCCGATCGTTCAACGGAAAAACCTTCGGCACGGTGGTACGGCCGCTCGTGGCCGGCATTCGCGCCTTTCGCGCCGGCGACATGGCCGCCGCCGCAGAGCTGCTGGCCGGCGTCATCGACGATCTGCATCGCATCGGCGGCAGCGTCGTGCAGCGCGACATCGTCGCCCGCACCCACGCCGCGGCGACAGCCTCCGTCGAAACGCCCGCCAACGGACCATCACGATGAACCGTCAGCTCACCTCGACCGACTTGGCGAATCCCGACCTCTACGACCACGGGATCCCTCAAGATGTCTTTGCCGACCTACGGCGACAGCCCGGCCTGGCGTGGAATCAAGGGTCAGGCGAGACGACCGGCTTCTGGTCCGTCGGTCGAATGGCCGACCTGGTGGCCGTCTCCCGCGATCCGGTCACGTTCTCCTCCGAGCTCGGGCACATCCAGATCTACGACATCGACGAGGACGTGCGCGCCAAGCGCGCCTCGATGATCGACCTCGATCCGCCGATCCACACCCACCTTCGTCGGCTGGTGAGCGCGGCGTTCACCCCTCGCCACGTGAACAGCTACGAGTCGGCGATTCGTGATCGGGTGAACGCGCAGCTCGACGACCTGACCAGTGTCGGCAGCGGCGATTGGGTCAAGACCGTCGCCGCACCGATTCCGATCGGTGTGATCTGCGACATCCTGGGCGTGCCTGCCGGCGATCACGACTTGATGATCGAGATGTCGGACTACCTCGTCGCCGGCACCTCCGATCGAGAGCTCGACCCGACCGCCTACGGCAACACCACTCCGCTGCGCGAGCTGCCGTTCAACAGCCCAGCCGCGTTCGGGCTGTTCGACTACGCCTGCCGCGCCCGTGAACGCTGCCTTGCCCACCCGGGCGATGACCTGTTGACGAAGTTGGCCACGGTTGAAGTCGACGGCGAACGATTCAGTGCGACCGACTTCGCCCGCTTCTTCCAACTGATGATCTTCGCCGGCAACGAGACGACGCGTTCGTCGATGGCACACCTCGCGCTGCACCTTGCCACCGAACCCGACCAGTTCGCCCGCGTTGCCGCCTCGCCAGGCCTGATCGAAACGGCGGTCGAGGAGGTCATCCGCTACTCGTCGCCGATCCTCTACTTCCGCCGAACCGCGGCGCGCGATGCAGAGATCGCCGGTACGCCGATCGCCGCCGGCGACAAGGTGGTGATGTGGTACGCCAGTGCGAACTTCGACGAGACCGTCTTCTCGACCCCGCTCGAGTTCCGCGTCGATCGCCCGCGCCTTCCAGCGCACTCGGCGTTCGGTGGCGGCGGTGTCCACTTCTGCCTCGGTGCGTCGCTCGCTCGGCTCGAGCTCGCGATCCTGATCGAGGAGGTGCTCCGCCGACGACTGCGAATCGAGCTGCTCGACGAACCGATCTTCGTGCGCTCCAACTTCGTCAACGGCATCGAGCACCTGCGGGTCCGTGTCACTGCGAGCGACGACTGATGATGCGGCCGCTCGAGGGGTTGCGCGTCGTCGACGCGGCGACGATCCTCGCCGGTCCTTTCGCCGCGTCGATCCTCGGCGAGTTCGGCGCCTCGGTGGTGAAGGTCGAGCAACCCGGTGTCGGCGATCCGATGCGCCGCCTCGGCACTCCAGGCCCGGAAGGCGACACCTATTGGTGGTGGAGCGACACGCGCAACAAGACCAGCGTCGAGCTCGACCTGCGGGCACCGACCGACGCCGACGCCTTCCGCTCGTTGGTGGCCGAGGCCGATGTGGTGATCGAGAACTACCGCACCGGCACCATGGACCGCTGGGGACTCGGATTCGACCGACTGCGAACCATCAACCCGCGGCTGATCCAACTGAGCGTGAGCGGGTACGGCCGCGTCGGACCTCTGGCCCAAGCTGCTGGAGTTGCCCGCATCGCCGAAGCGTTCGCCGGGATGACCCACCTCACCGGCGAGCCCGACCGCGCCCCTGGCCTCAGCGGCTCGGCAGCCCTGGCGGATTACATCTGCGGCCTGTACGGCGCGTTGGGCGTGATGCTTGCAGTGGAGGCGCGGCGCGGCACCGGACGTGGACAGCTCGTCGACATGGCGTTGTACGACGGCATCGCCCGCTTCCTCGACGAGTACGTAACCGTCTTCGCCGCGACCGGTGTCGGGAGGGACCGGATGGGCAGCGAGACCCACCGCTCCGTGCCGCACAACAACTTCGAGTCGGCAGACGCCCGTTGGGTGACGATCGCATGCACCAACGACAAGATGTTCGACAGGCTCGCCGATGTCATGCACCGCCAAGAACTGACCAGCGATCCGCGGTTCGCCACGAATGCGGCGCGCATCGCCAATCGACCAGCCGTGAACGCCGTCGTCGCGCAGTGGGTTGCGTCGGCCACCGCCGACGCTGCGGTCGCCGCCTGCGAGGCGGCAGGTGTGCCGTGCAGCGTGGTGCTCACTGCCGCCGAGTACCTCGCCCACCCCCAAGTCGCCGCCCGAGATTCAGTGCTGCGCTTGGTCGACGATCGCTTCGGCGAGCTCGTCGTGCCGGGAACCGTGCCGAGGCTCACAGAAACGCCCGGCCGCGTCGACCGTCTCGGCGCGCTTCTCGGCGAATCCTCGATCGATGAGATCCTCGCCCAGTGGCGAGCTTCCGCCGCCCGATCCGCCGATCGATCTGCAGCCCAACCATTGGGCCATCAACCATTGGGCCATCAAGGAGCCGACGATGTGGCAACTCACCGCTGAGCAACTCGAGCTTCGCGACAGGGCGCGCGAGCTGGCGCGAACCGTCATCGCGCCTCGTGCCGCCGAGGTCGACCGTACCGAGGACTACCCGTGGGACAACGTCGCGGCGTTGCGTGGCGCCGGTTTCACCGGCATGACGGTGCCGACGGAGCTCGGCGGGCCAGGTCACTCGTTGCTCGATGCCGTCATCGTGGTCGAGGAGCTGGCCAAGGTCTGCGGCGTCACCGGGCGAATCGCCGTCGAGGCCAACATGGGCGCGATCTCGGCGATCATCGAGTACGGCACCGAGCGGCAGCGCAAGCTCGCCGCCGACCTGGTGCTGCGTGGCGACAAGCCGGCCGAGCCGATCGCCGCGGCAACAGGTACGTCGTGAACGGCATGAAGCACTGGATCACGGGTGGCGGCGTCTCGGCACTGCACCTCGTGTTCGCCCGTGTGTTCGACGACGACGGTACCGAGTTGGGCATCGGCGGCTTCATCGCCGTACGCGGCGAAACGCCGGGACTGCGGATCGGCGACCGCGAGCCGACCATGGGCTTGCGCGGCATTCCCGAAACGCAGGTGTTCTTCGACGACATGGAGATCGGCGACGACATGGTGCTGATGCCACCATCGGGCTTCGCCAAGGGCTTCGGTGACCTGATGAACGCCTACAACACGCAGCGCATCGGAGCCGGCACGGTTGCGCTCGGGCTCGCCGCCGGAGCGCACGCGCGAGCCATCGAGCACGCCAAGACCCGCGAGCAGTTCGATCGACCGATCGCCGAGTTCCAGGGCCTGCAATGGATGCTCGCCGACATGAGCACGAAGCTGGAGGCTGCACGAAGCTTGATCTATCGGGCTGCGGCGTCGCGCGGCGACGGTGGCGCTTCGCCGTTTCCGGACGCGACGCTGGCGGCACAGGCGAAGTTGTTCACCTCCGAGGCGGCGATCGGCATCGTCAGCGATGCGCTGCAGATCTTCGGAGCCGCCGGCTACTCGCGCAACAACCCGCTCGAGCGCATGTACCGCGACGTGCGGATGTTCACGATCGGTGGCGGGACCGCTCAGATCCTGCGGACCGTCATCGCTTCGCGCGTGCTCGACCGCCGGCTCCCACAAACGAGAGACGGCTACGTCGCCCGGTGACGGTGCTGCCCGGTCAACCGAGGCGGTCGAGGACGGTCTCGCAGCACCGCCTCGCCTCGCGTAACGGGAGATCGTGGCTTCCCGGCCACACTTCGAGCGTGATCTGCGGGTTCCGCTCGCTGAGCGCACGCAGGTAGGCGAGATCGACCACGGGATCGCCATCGCCGGCGACGAGATGAACAGGGATCTGCATCGCCTCGACGCGTGCGTCGCCATTGCCGCAGAGCAGCACCTCGCGCAACGTCTCGCTGTACGAGGCCCAAGTGTGCTCCACCGTGGCACGGGCAACGACCCGCGGTAGATCTCGTCGAAACGTCGCCGCGAGCGTGGCGGCGGCGCGGCGATGGGCGCACATCCACCGGCACGTCCGGCGCGCCATCCAGGTGTCGTTGATGAACAGGCGGGTGATGAAGCCGGCTCCCACAACGTGCTGCGCAGCCACTGCGTCGTTCGGATACAGCGGCGGACCGAAGGCGATGATCGATCGGACCCGATCCGGTGCAAGCATCGCCATGCGGAGGGCGATGACCGTGCCCAGCGAGTGCGTCGCCACGCCAACGGGCCCCAACACCTCGAGATCGTCCAGAAGTTGTAGTACTGCCCTGGCGTGCGCATCGGTGTCGTAGCCCTGCTCGGGGTGGGGCGAGTGCCCGAACCCCAACAGATCGGGGACGATCAACTGAGTACGATCGGCGAGCCGGTCGTACTCGGCACCCCAGAACAGGTGTGAGCCGAGCAGGCCGTGGAGCAAGACGATCGCCGGACCGCGCCCCGACACACGGGCGTGCAGTGCGTGATCGACCTCGGCCCCAGCCGGCGGACGCCAGTCGCTGCTCATGGGCAGAGCATTGCAGCCCGGTCCCGTCGTCGCCCGACTACCACACCATGTAGAAGTGTCTCCTCGCCACCCGGCTAGGCTCGGCGCCGGGAGGTGGGGCATGACGAAACGACCCGACGGTGCGCTCGAGCACGAGATCATGACGGTTCTGTGGCACGCCGACCGACCCCTGCAGCCTGGTGAGGTCAAGCCATTGCTCCAAGCCCACCTCGCCTACACCAGTGTGGCAACGGTGCTTGGCCGGCTCCACACCAAGGGATTGGTCGAACGCGTCGAAGCCGGGCGGGCGTTCGCCTACCGAGCGAGCATCGACGAATCGCAGCTGGCGGTCCGTCGAATCAGCGATGTTCTGTCATCCACCTCCGACAAGCGGAAGGTTCTCGCCGGATTCGTCGGAAGCCTCTCCAAGAAAGACGCCAAGGCGCTCCGGACGATGCTCGAGATCGGCGAACCCTGATTCCGACCGGACGTGCTACCGAACAGCTCCTGGTTCCACCAGTTGCGCATCGACCGGTCAACAGTATGCACGTACGGTCGGGTACGGATTCACAGCCGCTCCGCCACCTGGGTGGATCTCGAAGTGGAGATGGTTGGCGCTCGTGTTGCCGGTGCTGCCGACATAGCCGATCACCTCTCCGGCGCCGACGCTGCGTGACGAGCCCTCCCAGGCCGACAGGTGGGCGTAGTAGTACTTCGCGCCATCCACTCCGGTGAGCCACACCACGTTGCCGCCGAGCTTGTTCGTCTTCATCGTCACGGTCCCGGAAACCACCGCGACCAGCGGGGTTCCATTCGCGCTCATCATGTCGACACCCTGATGAGTGCGACCGCCGGAACGAGGCGCGCCCCAGGTGTCGACGAACGCGGTCGAACCTGCCACCGGGCAGAT
>VFMC01000005.1:0-4545 GCA_006515795.1 Acidimicrobiaceae bacterium
CCGGAGCCGCCGATTTTCCGGATCATGGCCGCTCGATGCCGTCGACCGCCCCAGGCTTTCTGGCACACTCGGAGTCCTATGGCAACACTCGCCGAAGTCGCGAGGCAGCGCACCACGCTGTCGCCCGCGCAGGTCGACCATCTCCAGCGACTCGTGGGGGAGTGGGGATTCCTGGCCGATCTCTCTTTTGCCGACCTGCTTCTGTACGTGCCGACGCCCGGCGACGACTGGGTGGTGCTGGCACAGGTGCGGCCGTCGACAGCCCGCACGATCTACGTGGCCGACTACGTCGGCGACCCAGCCGACTCGGCTCGACCAGTGCTCGACAACGTGGTCACCTCCGGCGGGCTCTGCGAAGGCGACATCACGGTCGAGGGGCTTGCCGAACCGGCCCGCATGCTCGGCATCCCGGTGCGCCTCGACGGCACGATCATCGCCGTCCTGGCGCGTGAGACCAGCTCGCGCAACACGCGAATGGCCGGTGAACTGGAGCGCACCTACGTGGCGATCTTCGAGCGCTTCGCGGTGATGGTGGCCGAGGGCTCGTTCCCGAGCCAGGGCCAGCTCGAAGACTCCAGCGCCGCGCCGCGCATCGGCGACGGCACGATCCTGCTCGACGAGAGTGCTCGGGTCCGGTACGCGTCGCCCAACGCGATGAGCGTGTTCCATCGGGTCGGGATCACCGCCAACGCGCTCGGCATGCGGCTCGCAGAGATGGGTTTCGACGACGGCTCGGCCCGTCGAGCCCTGGAGTCGAAACGCCCCGTCATCGAGGAGTTCGACCAGACCCCGGAGATCACGTTGTTGAGCCGGTGCATCCCGATCATGGCCGGCGGGGAGGTGACCGGTGCGCTGCTACTGATCCGCGACGTCACCGAGGTGCGCAAGCGCGACAAGTTGCTGCTGTCGAAAGACGCCACGATCCGCGAAGTCCACCATCGGGTGAAGAACAACCTGCAGACGATCTCGTCGTTGCTCCGCCTGCAGGCCCGACGCCTCCAGTCGGCGGAGGCCAAGGCGGCCGTCAACGAGTCGGTGCGACGCATCCGCACGATCGCCGTTGTGCACGAAACCCTCTCCCGCGAGGCCGGCGACGACGTGGCCTTCATCGACATCGTTCGCCCGCTCCTGCGGCTGTCGGAAGAGGGCCTGCAGTCGCAGGATCGACCGATCCGGTTCACCGTGCACGGCGATGGTGGTCGCCTGCCCACCACTGTGGCCACACCGCTGTCGGTGGTGCTGATCGAACTGTTGCAGAACGCGATCGATCACGGGTTCCCCGAGGGCAGCGCCGGCGGCGACGTGGTGGTTGAGCTCAGCAGGCAGGCCGACTCGTTGTTGATCACGGTGGTCAACGACGGTGTCGGACTCGATCCGGCTTTCGAGCTCAACCGGGCGACCGGGCTCGGCCTGTCGATCGTGCGCACGCTCGTCACCACCGAGCTCGGCGGGTCGATCGTGATGCGGGCCGGTACCCGGGCCGACTTCGATCGGGTCGGCATCCACGACGTGCGCGATGGCACGGGCACCGTTGTGCAGCTGACGGTTCCGTTCAGCTGACCGCGTGGTCGGGCACGGGTGCGGTCGACCGTGCCCTGAGCCTGATCCGACAGGTCAGGCGAGCAGACGCTGTCGCGAAACGTTCTGACGGCGAATCGTGCGCCGTTCCTCTTCGTCGAGCCCGCCCCAGATACCGGAGTCCTGGTTGGTCTCGAGCGCGTACTCGAGGCAGTCGGAGTTGACCGGACATTCGTCGCACACTTCCTTCGCCCGGGCGATCTGGGTGAGCGCCAATCCGGTCGTACCGACGGGGAAGAACAGCTCCGGATCGGTGTCTCGACAGATCGCCTTGGAACGCCACGTGTAGTCGGCGTTGGCAAGTGCCAGGCTGGACGCAAGGATCGTCACGGTGTTAGCTCCCCGCTGAAGGAGTTGAAGGTGTGGGACGGTGCTGGCAGACCGGCCATCGGCGGAACAGCCATCGGCGGAACAGCCAGAGGTTGTGCGCGAATTCACGATGTGGTCATGCACCGTTCGGAAACGCTAGGAAACAATCGGCGCGAACACAAGAGGTTCCTGGCAGTTCTCGGTCAAGAAACGGCCAGGCTGCCATAGTTCCTGGTGATGGGGGTATCTATGAAAGCGACAGCGAAGGCGACATTGAACACGACAGCGAACACGACAGCGAACACGACAGTCGAATGGAGAGCCGATCAATGACCGCGATCATCGCCCACCGTGGCGCCTCGCGCGCCGAACGCGAGAACACCATCGAGGCGTTCGTGCTCGCCGGTCGCCTCGGCGCCCAGGCTGTCGAGCTCGATGTACGTCGAACCGTCGACGGCGCGCTGGTAGTGCATCACGACCCGATGCTCGCCGACGGACGCCTCATCGCCGCCTGCGAGCTTGCGTCGCTGCCGGACCACGTGCCCAGCCTCGATTCAGCCCTCGACGCCTGCGCCGGCATGTGGGTGAACGTCGAGATCAAGAACGATCCGGAGCAACCCGACTTCGACGATTCCGACTCGATCGCCGACGACACGATGCGCGAGCTGATCGCCCGCGGCGAGCCGGAGCGTTGGCTGATCTCCGCCTTCCGCATCGAGACCATCGATCGCTGTCGGTCGATCGCCGACGCCGCCGGCGTTCCGATCCGCACGGCATGGCTCACCTCCGCGGTGCCCGATGGGGTCACCGAGCTGCTCGTCGCCCGTGGCCACAGCGCCCTGCACCCGTGGGTGAAGCTGCTCGGTCGCGATGTGATCGAGCAGTGCCACGCCGCCGGTCTTATCGACGGCATCTGCACCAATGTGCCGGACGTGGCCCTCAGGGTGGTGGCGGGCCTGGCCGAACGACCCTGACCGCGGCGGGCACGTGGGTGAACTGCAATGCCCTGGTGGTGCCCAGGAAGTCGCCGTCGAGTTGATACGGGAACGGCGTGTCGTGATGGATCGTGAGCTCACTGAGGTCGGTGTGCACATCGAGGTTCGCGCTCGGTTTCATACCGCCGCCACGCAGCGCGCCGGCGAGCGCCCCGATGATCGCGGCAGCCTTCATCGTGCGAAACGTGATGGCTACGAGGCCGCGATCCAGGGTGGCCGCAGGAGAGAGGTCGAGTGGCCGATTGCCGAGGTAGGTGTAGGGGTTGGTGTTCAACACGATCGTGAAGTACCCGTCGTCGAGATGGAACTCGTGCTCACCCCCGCCATCGGCTGTGGAGCCGACCGAGCCCGACACGGCGAAGTGTGGCGTTCGGCGGTCGTACTCGAGCAGCCAGGTGCGCAGCGCCGCGTAGATGAACAGCGGGTGACCGAGCCAACGCTTCAATGATGCGTGGCGCTCGACCTGGTCCACCACGGCGGCGTCGAAGCCGACGCCGGTGTGGAAGCAGAAGTAGCGGCCGTTCACGTTGCCGAGGCCGATGGGGTCGATGCAACCGGCGCGGATCCCATCCACCAACTGGACTACTGCTCGCGTCGGGTCGTTCTCCATCCCGAGGGTGCGAGCGAAGACGTTCGTCGAGCCTCCGGGGAGCACGCCGAGCGCCGTCGCCGTGCCGGCGACGCCAGTGGCGACTTCGTTCAGCGTTCCGTCGCCCCCGAAACCGATCACCAGGTCGAGCCCGCGCCGGGCCGCGTCCTGGGCGAATCGCGTCGCGTGACCGCGCCTGTTGGTCTCGACCACGTCCACGTCGTGGCCATGGCTGAGCGCCCGGTGCACCACGACGGTGTTGCGCGCCGTCACCGAGCTGGCAAACGCGTTGACGACGAGCAGGATTCGCAAGGCCCGAACGATACTGCCGGCCGATGCCGCCGACCGATGCCCAACCGCGGGTTGGGCGGATGCGGTACCCACGGGTAACAATGTCGGCGATGAACGTGATCGTGTGTGTGAAGCAGATCCCGGATCCGGCCTCCCCCGGGGCGCTCGATGCCGGTACCCAGACCCTGAAGCGAGATGGCAAGCTCATCCTCGACGAGTCCGACAGCTACGGCGTCGAGATGGCGCTGCAGCTCGTCGATGCCGCCGGCGGTGGCGAGGTGAGCCTCGTTTCGATGGCCCCCAACGGTGAGGTCAGCGGCATGCGCACCGCCCTGGCAATGGGCGCCGCCAAGGGTGTGCTGGTGAGCGATCCGGCGTTGCAGGGCAGCGACGCCCTCACCACGGCCAAGGTGCTCGCCGCCGCGGTCACCAGGCTCGGCGGTGCCGACCTGATCATCGCCGCCACCGAGTCGAGCGACGGATACACCGGCACGGTGCCCGAACAGATGGCCGAGGTGCTCGGCCTGGCGTCGGTCACCTTCGCCAAGAAGGTGGTCGTCGAGGGTGCCTCGCTGAAGGTCAACCGGCAGACCGAGTCCGGCTACGACGAGGTCACCTGCCCGTTGCCGGCGCTGATCAGCGTGACCGCCGGCGTGGTCGAGCCCCGTTATCCGAGCTTCAAGGGCATCATGGCCGCCAAGTCGAAGCCGATCGAGACCGTTACCGCCGCTGATCTCGGGATCTCCCCGGTCGGATGGAGCGGCGCCGGCCAGAGCATCGTCG
>VFMC01000005.1:4556-10308 GCA_006515795.1 Acidimicrobiaceae bacterium
GGCCGCCGGCGAGATCATCGAAGACGACGGAGAAGGGTTCGCCAAGATCGTCGCCTACCTCGAGAACCTGAAGGTCATCTGAGCGGCGCTCGGGGAAACGGAACCATCTGATGAACATCTGGGTCTTTTCACAGGAATCCAACGGTGTGCCCACCTCGGCCACACTCGAACTGCTCACCAAGGCACGCTCGCTCGGAACGGTGGCCGCGTTCGTCGGTGGCGACGCCTCGGCGATCGCCGGCGCGCTCGGCGAGCATGGCGCCACATCGGTTTACGCCACCGGCGACCTGGGCGGCAAGCTGCCAGGTGTTGCCGTGTCGGCGGCGATGATGGCCGCGCTCGGATCGGCGGCCGCCTCCGGGACCACACCCGATCTGATCATGTTCCCCCAGACCTACGAGGGTCGCGACGTGATGAGTCGACTGTCGGTGAAGCTCGATCGCACCGTGCTCACCAACAACATCGATGTCATCGTCGATGGCGCCAAGGTGTCGGTCACCACGCCGATCTTCGGCGGCAACACCCTCGTCACCACGCAGTTCACCGGCGCCGCGCCACACCTCGCCGCCTTTCGCCCGAAGAGCTTCTGGTCTCCGCCCCGGTACCCGAGCTCGGTGCCACGGGTGGAGCATCGGTCACGGCGGTCCACACCGAGGAGACGACCGGTCCGAAGCTCGACGAAGCCACGATCGTGGTGTCGGGTGGCCGCGGTCTCGGTGAAGCTGCCAAGTATGCAATGGTCGAAGAGCTGGCCAAGCTGCTGAAGGGCGCGCCCGGTGCGTCGCGAGCGATCGTCGACGCCGGTTGGGTCCCCTACAGCTACCAGGTCGGCCAGACCGGCAAGGTCGTGAAGCCGGGCGTGTACATCGCGGTCGGCATCTCGGGCGCCACGCAGCACATGGTCGGCATGAAGGGCTCGAAGAACATCATCGCGATCAACAAGGACAAGGAAGCCCCGATCTTCGGCATCGCCGACCTCGGCATCGTCGGCGACCTGCACAAGGTGCTGCCAAAGCTGATCGAAGCGTTGCAGGCCCGCTGATCACGCCGGTTCGCGCCGAGTGGGTCGCGGCTACACCAGCGGCCAGGGGTAGCGCCGCCCGGAGGCGTTCACCGGCATCACCGGGTGATCGACGATCCACCGAGCCCGTTCGCGCATCGCTTCCACCTCCTCGTCGTTCAGCAGCGCGGCGATGCCGAGCGGGATGTCGCTGGCAAGCCGCGCCGATGCTGCGAGCAGCGCTTCCGGCACGGGCTCGCCACCGAACTCCCACACCACCGTGCGCAGCTTGAACTCGGCGGCGAAGCACAACCCGTGGTCGATGCCCCATATGTGGCCGTCGGTATCGATGAGCACGTGACCGCTCTTGCGATCGGTGTTGTTGGCGATGACGTCGAACACGGCGACTTCGCGGAGCAGGTCGTGGAGATCGGTGCGGCCGTCGTGGATCGTGAAGTAGTGCTGCTGGTGGTCGGCATCGACGAACCATTGCAGACTGCCCTCCCCGAGGGGCCCCTCGCGGATGATCGTGGGCGGCACGAGGTCGATCCCCATCGCCTCGCTGAGGAGGTAGGCGGCAAGCTCGCGGCGGTGCAGCCCCGGTTCGAAGTCCCACAGTGGGCGCTCGCCACGCAGTGGCTTGTAGATGGCCTGTGCCGTCGTGCCGTCGAGGGCCAGGTTCACCAGGAACGTTGCGTTGCTGCTCCACGGCATCCGGCCCTCGATGTCGATCACCGCATGCTGCAGCAGGGTGCGCTGCCCGGTGCGATCCGCGACGTTCACGGTCAGTTCATCCGCGGGCAGACGTGCCCGTCGGGATCGATCGGCAACGTGCACCACATGCAGTTCGGTCGACCGGCGGCGAGCAGCTGCTGGATCTGCTCGCACAACCCGACCACCTGCCCGCGGGTGAGGAACACTCGAAGCCGGCTCCGGTCGTCGAGCGCATCCGGCTCGGGCTCGCCCTCGTCGTCGACGGGAACGAACTCGTCGAGCTGCAACAGCACCATCTCGGTGGTGCGGTCGTAGCCGAGGCCGACCGGCCCGAGAACGAAAGCGACGTCGAGCGGCACAGCCAACTCGAGTGCACCCGGCATCGGGCGATCGTCGGGTGGCGGCAGATCGTGGAGCACCTTGGTGAGGTACTCGGCGATGGCCGCGGCCTGTTGCTTCTCGCACTTGACCGTCACCCGCTCGCCCCCGCGCCGGGCTTGGATCAGGAACGTCCGCTGGCCCGGCCTGCCGACCGCACCGATCGTGAAGGCGTCCACCTCGTCGAACTCGAAGTACACGGACATCGGTGGTCAGCGCTCGCTCGGCACGCGCCGGATCACGATGGGCGGAGCTCGGCCAGCGAGCCGCCGATTGAGTTGACGGTGAGCACCACGGGCGCCCCGTGGCCATAGGCGATCGCGGTGATCGAACAGGTGCTGATGACGATCCGTTGGAACATGTCGATGTGGGTGCCTGCGGCGTGGGCGGTCGGCATGCGACACACAGACGACGACCCCGCCGGTGTGTCGGGCGCGAAGGCGATCGATGGCCGAGATCATGCGGGTCTGCATGGCAGTGAAGCTCTCGCCGTTCGGAAAGGTGAACGTGGAGGGTGCTCTTTGGACGGTGCCCCACTCGGGCAGCTTCATCAGCTTCTTCAGCTCGAGGCCCGTCCAGTCGCCGAAGTCGCACTCGAGCAGACCCTTGTCGATCCGCACCTTCATGCCTTGCCTGGCGGCGATCGGCGCCGCTGTCTCACGAGCGCGTTCGAGCGGTGACGAGTAGATGGCGTCGATCGCGGGTAGGGCCGCCAGCCGTTCCGCTACCCGCTGCGCCTGCTGTGTGCCGGCGGTGGCGAGGTGCAGGCCGTGGGCGCGACCCGGGAGGACCTTGCCGGTGGTGGGCGTCTGACCGTGACGAACCAGGAGCACCAGCGTGGACCGGGGAGGGGTGGATGCTGTTCTTGCCATCTCGACCTCGAAACCTACTGTGGATGTCGTGGATTCGCTCGTTCGCCTGCACGACGACGTCGGCGACTGCCGGCTGTGCCCTCGCCTGGTCGACTGGCGCGAGCGGGTGGCGATCGAGAAACGGGCTGCGTATCGTCACGACGAGTACTGGGGGCGCGGGGTCGCCGGGTTCGGCCGCGCGATGCATCGGGCCGGCTTCGCCGATCGGCCGACGTCGGTGTCGGTCGACGACGGGCTGACGTTGATCGACGCGTGGGTGACGGCGGCGGTGAAGTGTGCGCCGCCTGGCAACGCTCCGCTCCCCGACGAGCGCACCAACTGCCGCCCGTTCCTCGTGCGCGAGCTTGCCCTGCTCCATCGGCTCCGGGTGATCGTGTGCCTCGGCGGGTTCGCCTACGAGGCCGCCTGCCGGCACTTCGGGGTGCGACCGAAGCCGAAGTTCGGCCACGGGGTCGAGGTGACGATCGACGCCGGTGCCGGTCGATCGCTCGGCCTGCTGTGCTCGTTCCACCCGAGCCAGCAGAACACCTTCACCGGGCGGCTCACCGAACCGATGCTCGACGCGGTTTTCACCCGCGCCGGCGAGCTCGCCCGGTGCCCATAGCCGGCGCATCGATCAGGGCGAGCACACGGTCGACGGGGAGGCCTGGCGCGATGTGACCGTCGACTCCGGTGACGGTGTCGGCAACGAACAGAGCGTTGCACACCGCTTCCTCGGTGGCGTCGACGACTGCGGTGAACACGGCATCGAGCGAACCATCGGCCACGAGCTCGACGGTGACCCGACCGGAGGCGTTGCGCGGCAGCCGGTTGGTGGTGGACACGGCGCAGAAGATGTCGCCGCTGCCGTGATGGGCGACGGAACCGACGCGGGCGAGCCCCAACCCCACTCGACGGGCCACGCGGGCGAGCTGGCGAGCGTCGAGCGAGACGTCGGTCATCACGACGCCCAGGCAACTGCCGCCGGTGTCGAGGGTCGGGGCCACCGGGATCGCTCCGTCGTCGAGGTGACGGCCGACATTTACCCCGGCGATGCGCATCGAACGGCGATCCCCGAAGTTGCACAGCAGCAGCACCCCAACCGTACCGAGGCCGTCGATGAAGCGAGCCGCCGTGCCGACCCCTGCTTTGTAGCCCATCGTGATCATGGGTGCCGGCGCCTACCACGCCCTCCTCGACAGCGCCGCCCGGCGAGGCACCGACGGCGATGCGGATCGCTTCGCGGGCATGGTCGACGGTGACCCAGCGTCGCTTCATGTCGTCGAGCCACGAGTCGTCGCACTCGCCGACGACGGGGATCACGACTTCGTCGGCGCCGGCGGCGAACAAGGCATCGACCGTGGCGTCGTAGACCCTGCCGACCGAGGAGGTTCCGGTGAGCATGATCGGCGTCTCGATCACGCCCCACTCGCTCATCTCGATCGAACCGGTGAGCTCGCCGGCACCGTTCAGCACCGCCGGAGCAGCAGCCATCGGCCGAGCAAAGAGCGTGCCCGGGTCGTCGGGCACGATCGCGGTGACGCCGGTGCGGGCGATCGGCTCGCCGGACGCAGGATCGCCGTGCCACACCGTGACTTGGCCCACGCCGACGCCGGGCACATCGGTGATCGCGTTGAGCGCCCCGGTGGGCAGGTCGCCGAACGTCAGCCCCATCGATCGTGGGCGAGGGCGTGGAGCGGGCGGCGTCATGACGCCGAGACTATGAGACCGAGTCGGGACCCGGTTCCACCGGCAAGGTGCGGCTGGGCGTGGAGTCACCTGACGGGTCAGAACTACCATCGGCGGTCGTGACACTGCGGATGCCGATCGTTTGGAGCCCTCGACATCGCGGTCACGAACCCGACGGCGGCTACTGGCTCGGAGTGCGCCTGGCTGGCGACGAGGAGCCCGAGCGCGGCGATGCGCTGGTCGCCCATCTTGCTGCGGCCGGGGCCACGATGGTGGAGGCCCCAGACCTAGGCATCGATCCGATCCTTGCGGTGCACGACGCCGGCATGGTGTCGTGCCTCGAGCGCGCTCATCGCCAGTGGGTGGAGGCTGGCCACGACGTCGACCCCGGCCAGCCGCAAGTGGTGCCGTACATCTTCGCCATCGGCGGCTTCGCCGCGAGGGTGCGCCGCAACCGGCCGCCTGTCACGATCCGCGCCGAGATCGGGCTCTACGCCACCGACACGCTCACCCTGATCGGTGCCGGCACCTTCGAGGCGGCGAGTGCCGCGGTGCACTCGTCGGTCACAGCCGCCGACATCGTGCTGGCGGGCGAGCAGGCCGCTTACGCAGCGGTTCGCCCTCCTGGACATCACGCCGGGCCGGCGTTCTTCGGTGGCTCGTGCTACTTCAACAACGCGGCTGCGGCGGCGCAACGCTTGCGCGACGGCGGGGTTGCCAGTGTGCACGTGAACCCGGGCGCCGGGTGGTTCCCGCACTTCGTCGGCTACGGCGACGAGACGGGTGAGGGCGACGGGGCGGGAGCGACGATCAACGAGCCGCTGGAGCCGGGGTCCGGGGACGAACCGTGGCTCGACGCGCTCTCCAGGTTGCTCGACGGCGTTCGCGCCCACGGCGCCGGCGCGCTCGTCGTGTCGCTCGGCGTCGACGCTGCCGCCGACGACCCGGAGAGCCCGTTGCAGATCACCGCGGCTGGGTTCGGCCGCGCTGGTCGGGCCCTCGGTGCCCTCGGGTTGCCAACCGTGTTCGTGCAGGAGGGTGGATACGACCTGACCCGGTTGGGTGCACTGGTGCTCGAGGTGCTCGAAGGCTTCGAGCAGACGAGTGCGGAGATGTCGCA
>VFMC01000005.1:10318-11096 GCA_006515795.1 Acidimicrobiaceae bacterium
ATGTCGCATGGCTGAGGCGCCGCGGTGGTGGGTCGGGGTCGATGAGTCAGGTGGAATCCCCCAACCCGGACGCCCCGATCGGGCACCGGCGCCGAACTGGCGCCTGGAGGATGTCGTCGCCACCGAACGCCCGCGCCACCCCGAGGTTTCGCCCGATGGATCCACCGTTGCCTTCGTGCTCGATCGGGACGCGTCCGACGTGTGGACCGTCGCTGTACCGCGCCGCGACTCCACTGCGGGGGCCGCCTGCCGCGTCACCACCACCCGTGGGCTCATCGCCTACTGGGAGGACAGTGGTGCGGTCTGGTCGCCTGACGGCACCACCTTGGCATTCACCCAGTCCGGTTCGGTGTGGGTCGTCGCCGCATCGGGCGGGGTCGGCCGCGAGGTGACCACGGCGTCGTCACCGGTCTGGTTGGATGATCGCCGCCTCGTCGTCGGCGTCGATCGCGACGATCGCACCACGCTGGCCGTGATCGCCATCGACGACCCTTGGCCGCAGCGCCTGGCTTCTGCCGTTGGAGACTGCTTCTCCGCGGTCGTGTCGCCCGACCGCACCAAGGTGGCCTACCTCGTGTTCGAACACACCGACCTGCGGTGCACCAGCCTGCACGTCGTCGACGTCGCCTCGGGTGTCAGCACCGAACTGCAGCACGATCCGTCGATGGCCGTACGCAGCCCTGCCTGGTCGCCGGACGGCACCCGGATCGCCTGTGCGAGCGAGGCGCCCGGCTGGTTCGAGGTGTTCGTCGTCGACGCGACCTCCGGCGAGGTGCGG
>VFMC01000005.1:11203-15876 GCA_006515795.1 Acidimicrobiaceae bacterium
ACACGAACCCGCGCCGGCATCGGCGACCTCGTCACGATCGACGTCGCCACGGGAGACGTCCGTGTGGTGGCTACAGGCGGTACGTGGAGCTGCCCGCGGCCACTCCTCGACGGGTCGATCGTGGCCACCCACGAGTCGTGCGACACGCCGCCGCGACTTTGCGTGGTGTCGGCTGATGGCATCGTCACCGAGCTCGTGGCGCCGGCGCCGCTTGCGGTGCGCCGCGCCGCCCACGTGATCCCCGAGCACGTCTCGTACCGGTCGGTCGACGGCATGGAGGTGCACGGTTGGTTGTACCGGCCGGCCGGCTCCTCGTCAGACCGGCCGTGCCCGGCCGTGGTGCACCCGCACGGCGGACCCACCTCGGTGACAGGCGACGAGTGGGACGGCGTGGCTCAGTACTTCGTCGACCTCGGTTACGCATGGGCGACTTCGAGCGGGCGAACCACGGCGTTTGGGGTGTCGCCGACACGCACGACTGCTTGGCCGCGCACGATCACCTGACGAGCCTCGGGTGGGTCGATCCGACCAGGACCGCGATCTTCGGCGCGAGCTACGGCTCGTACATGGCGTTGCACTCCGTGGTCGACGACCCGCGACATCGCTACTCGTGCGCGATCGCGAAGTACGGCGATTGCGACATCCTCACGTCATGGGCGCTCGGCGACCTCGTGGGCCGATTGGATCTCGAGCGGATGATGGGACATCCCCGCGAGCACCGCGACGCCTACACCGCCGGGTCGCCGATCCACCGCATCGACCAGATCACCGTGCCGCTCCTGGTCGCGCATGGCGAGCTGGACGAAAGGGTGCATCCGAAGCAGTCCGAGGAGCTGGTTGCCGCGCTCCGCCGGCTCGGCAAGCAGTACGAGTACGTGACCTACCCCACCGAGGGCCACGGGCTGCTCCGTCGTGAGCCGTTCCTGCACTTCCACCAGCGACTCCAGGGGTTCCTCGACTGGTACCTCATGCGCTGAGCCGCCGGTCGCGGTGATGTGATTCCTGAACTCTTGGTCAACCAACCCTTGCCACATCGCGATGGCACGGCCAGAATGGGTCGACGGCGCCGCTCCGGGCGACGTCGTGTGCGTCTCCGGGGGGAGCTGTCATGGCCAGACGAGGTGTCGTTGCGGGACTCATGGTTGGACCATTGGCGGCGCTTGCGGTCGGATTCGGTGGGCTCGCCGCGATCTCAGCCGGTGCGGGCCTGGCATCTGCGGGCAGCGATGCTCCGATCACGCTCACGGTCGGTGTCATCCAAGACCTCGACAGCCCGAACGTGACGGCCGGGTACCTCGTCTCGTCCTACGAGTTGTGGAACCTGCAGTACGCAACTCTCACCGACAAGGCGGCTGCCGACTTCGCGGTCACTCCTGGCCTCGCCGAGAGCTGGGAGGTGAGCGACGGCGGACTCACGTACACCTACAAGTTGCGCGACGGGCTCACGTGGAGCGACGGCAAGCCGCTCACGGCCGCCGACGTGGCGTTCACCATCAACACGTCTCGCGATCAGGCCTGGCTCAACCACTCGGCCACGACTGCCAACCTCGAGGCGACGGTCATCGATGACCGCACCGTGAAGATCACCAGCTCGGTCCCCGATCCGAAGCTACCGGTGATGGACGTGTACATCCTGCCCGAGCACGTGTGGGGCGGGTTCACCGTCGACGAAATCAGCACCTACGCCGCGCTCGACGGGGTCGGATCGGGTCCGTTCACGCTCACCGAGTGGAAGAGCGGCCAGTCGTGGACGATGAAGGCCAACCCTTCGTTCTGGCGTGGCGCACCCGCCATCGACCAGGTGATCTTCCGCGTGTTCACCAACCCCGATGCGATGGTGGCGGCACTGAAGAAGGGTGAGATCGACGCTGCCAACGACATCCCCAGCTCGGCGTTCGAGGGCCTGAAGGCCGCAGCCGACGTCGAGGCCGTGTTCGGCACCCAAGGAGGGTTCACCGAACTGGCGATGAACGGCATGGCCGGAGGTCTCGGCGACGGTCATCCCGCGCTGCTCGACCTGAACGTCCGTCACGCCATCGCCAGGGCGATCGACAAGGGTGCGTTGTTCGACCGGGTGATCCTCGGGCTCGGCAAGCCCGGCATCGCCCTCTCGGTGTCACCCGACCCGGCATGGCAGCCCGACATCCCAGTTGCCGAGCAGTACACGTACGACCCGGTCGAGGCCAACCGGCTGCTCGACGAGGGCGGCTACCTCGACACCAACGGCGACGGTGTGCGGGAGATGCCCGACGGCAGCCAGGAGCTGGTGTTCCGCTATGCAGAGCGGTCCGAGAGCGAGAACTCGGCGGCCATCCGTGAGCTGATCACCGG
This sequence comes from Acidimicrobiaceae bacterium, assembly GCA_006515795.1. Taxonomy (GTDB): domain Bacteria; phylum Actinomycetota; class Acidimicrobiia; order Acidimicrobiales; family Ilumatobacteraceae; genus VFMC01. Next base: position 13,535 of record VFMC01000005.1, read on the forward strand.
ATGGCTCGATGCTGTCGGCATCGGCAGCACGGTCGATGTCTACGACGACACGCAACTCACCGATGTGATCGGGTCCGGTGAGTACGATTTGTTCGTGTGGGGGTGGACGCCGTTCGTCGATCCCGATCCGATGCTGTCGTACTTCACCTGCGCACAGGTCACCACCAGCATGGACGCGGTCGGGTACAACGACGCCAACTGGTGCGACGCCCGCTACGACGAGCTCTACACCGCTCAGAACCAAGAGCTCGACCGCGCGAAGCGGATCGGGATCGTCCAAGACATGCTGCGCCTGTTCTACGACGAGTCGACGTACGTGGTGCTGTTCGAGGACGCCAACCTGCAGGCTTACCGAACCGACCGGTTCGAGGGATGGACGCGGCAGCCGGCGGCGACGGGCCCGGTGCTGTTCACCAACTCGTCGCCCACCTACGTGAACCTGAAGCCGATCGGCGCCGGCGGTGGTGACGACGGCGGAGGGCTCGGCACGGGCGCGCTCGTTGCGATCATCGCCGGCGGTGTGATCATCCTCGGAGTCGGCGGGTCGCTGGCCATGCGCTCACGGTCGAGCCGCGACGACCGCGAGTAGCCGCACGTGCGACCCCGCTTCGTCGTCGGCAAGGTCGTCGGCGCGTTCAGCACCCTCGTGTTCGTCGTGGTGGTGAACTTCTTCCTCTTCAGGGTGGTCAACGACGACCCCGTCGAGAGCTTGTTCCGCGGGCGGAACCTCTCGATCGCGCAGAAGGACCGGCTGCGCGAGCAGTTCAACCTCGATGGGTCGCGTCTCGAGCAGTTCATCGCCTACGTCCGCGAGCTCGTCCGTGGCAACCTGGGCCTGTCGCTGTTGAGCAAACGACCCGTGACGACCGAGATCCGTGAGGCGCTGTGGCCGACGATCCTGCTCGTCGGCGTGGCCACGACCATGGCGATGGTGATCGGCGTGGTGGTGGGCATCCATGCCGGTTGGCGTCGTCGAAGCACCTTCGACCTGACGTCGACGACCGTTTCGATGTTCACCTACTCGGTGCCCGACTTCTGGCTCGGCATGCTGTTCCTCGGCCTCTTCTCGGTGAACCTCGGCATCTTCCCGACCGGCGGGCTGGAAGATGCGGGCAGCACCGCGACCGGCCTCGCCAAGCTGCTCGATCAGGCGCACCACATGGCGCTCCCGGCGATCGTGCTGGCGATCGCGTACGTCGGCGAGTACGTGATCGTGATGCGCTCGTCGCTGCTCGACACCGTGAGCGAGGACTACCTGCAGCTGGCCAGGGCCAAGGGGTTGCGCGATGCCGACGTGCGTCGCAAGCATGCCGTTCCGAACGCTCTGCTGCCGGTGGTGAGCCTGTCGGCGCTCAACTTCGGGTTCGTCCTTTCCGGCTCGATCGCGGTCGAGTCGATCTTCTCGTGGCCCGGCCTCGGTCAGGCCACGCTCGAAGCGATCCGGGGCCCCGACTTCCCGGTGCTGCAGGGGCTGTTCCTGTTGTTCAGCGCAGCGCTGATCCTCGCCAACCTCGTCGTCGATCTCGTGTACGGCCTGCTCGACCCAAGGGTGCAGGCGCAGTGACCGACGTGCCCTCCACCGTGTCTCCGGCCGGGTCTCCTGCCGGGTCTCCCGCTGGGCCGATCTCGGCGCGCAGCATCGCCCGCTCACGTCGCCGTGCGGCGTTCGCCGACGTCGTCGTCCGGTTCCGTCGCGACCGTCTGGCGATGACCGGCTTCGTGGTTCTGCTCGCGTTCGCGTTGATGGCCTTGCTCGCCCCATGGCTTGCCGACGAGTCGGCGCTGCGGGCCGTGAACGCGCTCGACAACCCGGCATGGGCCGAGCCGTCGGGAGACTTCCTGCTCGGCACCGACAACCTCGGCCGCAGCGTCGCCGTGCAGTTCATCTACGGATCGCGGGTCAGCCTGTTCGTGGGCCTGATGGCTACCGTCCTCACGATCGCGATCGGGTCGATCGTCGGCATCGTCGCCGGGTTCTTCGGGCGGTGGGTCGATTCGGCGCTGATGCGGTTGACCGACTGGTTCCTCGTGATCCCGTTCCTGCCGTTGGCGATCGTGCTGGCGGCGGTACTCGGGCGGAACCTGTGGAACATCATCTTCGTGATCGGCATCACGTCGTGGCCGTCGACGGCGCGCCTCGTTCGGGCCCAGGTGCTGACGGTGAAGGAGCGGCTGTACGTCGATCGCGCCCGCGCCCTCGGATCGAGCCGACGCCAGATCGTGCAGCGGCACATCCTGCCCAACGTGGCTCCGCTGATCCTCGCCAGCGCGACCCTGGCCGTGCCGATCTCGATCCTCACCGAGACCACGTTGGCCTTCCTCGGGCTCGGTGACCCGACGCA
>VFMC01000005.1:15898-19509 GCA_006515795.1 Acidimicrobiaceae bacterium
GACGCAGGCATCGTGGGGCAAGACGCTGGAGGAATCGTTCCGGGCGGGTGCGATCAGCCGTGGCGCCTGGTGGTACTACCTGCCGGCGGGTCTCGGGATCGTCGCTGTCGTGCTCGCCTTCACCCTGTTCGGTCGCGCCCTCGAAGAGATCCTCGACCCCCGGTTGCGTGAACGGTGAGCCTGCTCGAGCTCCGCGACCTCTCGGTCACCTATCGAACCGAGAGCGGTCTCGTTCCGGCCGTCCGCGGAGTCGATCTCACGATCGAGGCCGGCGAAACGGTCGGGCTCGCCGGGGAGTCGGGATGCGGCAAGAGCACCATCGCGTCGGCGGTGCTGCGGCTGCTGCCACCGGGAACCGAGGTCGGTGGACAGGTGCTCCTCGAAGGCGAGGACGTGTACACGATGAAGCCCGGTCGGCTGCGGGCCGTCAGGTGGACGAGCGCGGCGATCGTGTTCCAGGGGGCGTTGCACTCGCTGAACCCGGTCCAACGTGTGGGACCGCAGATCGAGGAAGCCATCCACCTCCACGGGCAAGCCACCAGGTCGGCCGCGCAGACCCGGGTCGGTGCGCTGCTCGAGCGGGTGGGCATCCCGGCGGCTCGGGCCTCGCGGTATCCGCACCAGATGTCGGGCGGGCAACGACAGCGGGTGCTGATCGCCTTGGCGCTCGCGTGCGAACCGAAGCTGCTGATCGCCGATGAGCCGACGACGGCCCTCGATGTGATGGTGCAGGCCCAGGTCCTCGATCTGCTTGCCGAGTTGCAGCGCGACCACGGCTTGGCGATGCTGTTCATCACCCACGACCTGTCCGTGCTGACGCACGCCTGTCGCGAGCTGGCGGTGATGTACGCCGGCCGGATAGTCGAACGGGGCGCGAGCGGCGAGGTGTTCAGTGTCCCGGAACATCCGTACTCCGCCGCGCTGGCCGAGGCGTTTCCGATCATCGGCGACCCGGCCTCGCGCCTGGCGCCGTCGGGGCTTGCCGGTGATCCGCCCGATCCTGCCGCGCTGCCGGCGGGATGCCCGTTCCACCCGCGCTGTGCGACGGCCACCGACGAGTGCAGCAACGAAGACGTGCGGTTGCGGCCGATCGGCAACAACCGCGCCGTCGCCTGCCTCCATCCACGGTCGGCTGCGGTGGCTGGTCCTGGTGGCGCACCCGGAACCGGTGCGGGCCATGGCTGACGACCCCATCCTCAGCATCCGCGACCTGCACGTCACCTTCGGCCGCGGGGCGACGCCGGTTCGCGCCGTCGATGGGGTCGATCTCACCGTGGGTCGCGGCGAGGTCGTGGCCCTCGTCGGCGAGTCGGGCTGCGGCAAGACCACGCTGGTGCGTGCCGTGATCGGGTTGGAGGCAGCATCGTCGGGCTCGATCACCTTCGACGGCCAGCCGGTCGGCTCGGGTGGGTCGTCGTTGCGGCGCCTCCGCCGGCTGGTGCAGATGATCTTCCAAGACCCGTCCGGGGCGCTGAACCCCAGGCACACCGTGTACGAGGCCGTTGCCGAAGGTCTGCGGATCCACAAGGTTCCGGGCGACGAAGCGCAGTTGGTCATCGACGCGCTGTCGCGTGCCGGGCTGCGCCCCCCCGAGCGGTACGTGCGCCGGTACCCGCACGAGCTGTCCGGTGGCCAGCGTCAGCGCGTGCTGATCGCCGCGGCGATGGCGCTCGGACCGCGGTTGCTGCTGGCCGATGAGCCGGTGGCGAGCCTCGATGCATCGATCCGCGGCGAGATCCTGGCGCTGATGCGTTCGTTCGTCGACGACTTCGATGTGAGCATCGTGGCGGTCACCCACGACCTCGGGCTGGCCTGGAACATCGCTGATCGGGTGGCGGTGATGTACCTCGGGCGCATCGTCGAGCTCGGCCCGGCCGAGGATGTTCTCGACGATCCGCAGCACCCGTACACGCGGGCGTTGCTGAGCGTTGTGCCGGAGAGCCGGCGGCTCGAGCAGCAGATCCTCACCGGGGAGACCCCCGATCCCAGTCACATCCCGACCGGCTGCCGCTTCCATCCGCGCTGTCCGGTGGTGGCGTCGGGGGAGGCGGAACGGCTCGGCATCGCCGACCGTTGCCGCGGCATCGACGTCGCGCTCGTGGAGATCAGGCCGTCGCACGCTGCCGCATGTCACGCCCTCACGCCCTGATTCGTTCCGGCTGCCTCAGCGCGCGATGTGCTCGGTCCAGGTGCGTTCGGCAACGGGCTCATCGTTGCGGAGGGCGCGGAGGGTGATGGTGACATGGAGCTCGTCGGCGTCGGAGCGCATGTTCAGCGTGGATTCGGTGGTGCAGACGTCGTCGGCAAAGCGCAGATCGAACCGTGCCCGGCCGCGGGCCCAGGCCTGCGCCGGATCAGCGACGTTCACGCCCAGCTCGCCCTCGTACAGGTCGTCGATCACGGTGCCGTGAGAACCTTCGTAGCGGCCCCCGTACCTGCTGCGCACCCGGCTCTCGCCGGCGAGCACGTCGTGCTCGTACTGCCACACCACACCGTCGGCATCGTCGTCGCTCGGCCCCGGACCGGCGACGAACTGATGTGTGCTGGCGGGTAGGCCGTCGACGATCGGCAGCTCCAGCCGCACCGACCCGCGCTCGACCGAGAGCACGAATGGCGCCGCCGCCGGCCAGCAGTTCGGCCAGTCGGTGCCGGCGATCGCGAGGCGCAACCGGCGCTCGGTGAGCAGCGTCCAGGTGGTGGCCTCGAGCTCGATGCGGGCATCGATCCATGCACCGGGCTCGATCGGCGCCGGCTCGCGGCCGGATTCGCCGAACGCGTCGGCGGGCCAGCAGCCCACGTGGGCGAGGTCGAGCATGCCGCGGGTGATCAGCGTGGAGGTGCCGTCGGGCGCCACGTCGCACAGCTTCACCGACACGTGACCGACGGCGGCCGACGAGCGCACTCGCAGGCTGACCACAGCGTTCCCGATCAGCATCGCCGCGGCCGCTCCGCTGCTGGGGGCGGCGTTGCTCCAGTCGTAGGTGATCGAACGGGCGTTGTCGGGCCGTTGGTCGAGCGGTTGCCCCCACGGCAGCGCGCCGGCGCACGAGTTCCACGCGGCCATGCCGACGTCGCCCTCCACCCGGAGCTCATCGACGGTGTCGGGTTCGACGGTGATCTCGCGGCACAGAGTTCGAAGACCGGGCGGTGGCCACTCGTCAAGGTCGCGCCAGGTGCCGTGATGCAGCGCCAGCGCCGGCGCCGGCGGCGTGGGGCTACGGACGAAAACCTGGCCGGCATGGGCGCTCGACCGCGGCCCGTCTCGCAGGTGCTCGTGGAAGAAGGCGATGATCTCCCGGTCGGAATCGATGTTCGGCCCTGGCCTCGCCACCGACGGGTCCTTGTGGCTCCACGGTCCGGCGAGCAGGCGCCACGGTTGCCGGAGCCGTTCGATGGTGCGGAAGGTGTTGTTGCGGTAGCCGTCGGCCCATCCGGCGATGAGCATCGTGGGACAACCGATGCGGTCGTATCCCTGGCCGCCGGGTCCGAGGCGGACCGACCCGCGCCGCCACGCCGGCCCGTCGGTGGCGGCGCGGATCCAGTCGAGCATCCACGGCGGGGTGTCGTCGATCCGGTGGCGCCACTCCTCATCCCAGCTGGCGCCCCAGCCC
>VFMC01000005.1:19551-32992 GCA_006515795.1 Acidimicrobiaceae bacterium
GTCGGTGGCGTACATCGCCACGATCGCACCGAGTGCGGCCACGTCGTCGGCAGCCATGTGGAGTGCGTTGAATCCGGAGTACGACGTACCGAACATGCCCACTCGCCCGGTCGACCACGGCTGCGTCGCCAGCCACTCGATGGTGGTGCGCAGGTCACGTCGTTCGGTGTCGGTGTACTCGTCGTCGATGATGCCGCTGGACGAGCCGGTGCCGCGCAGGTCGAGCCGCAGCACGGCGAACCCGCCCTCAGCGGCGAAGCGCACGTAGCTGTCGGCGTACGACGCGGTGATGTCGTCCTTGCGGTACGGGAGTGCTTCGAGCAACGCCGCGAACGGTCCGTCACCATCGGGCAGGTAGAGCTGGGCGGCGAGGCGGACACCGTCGTAGGCCTCGATCCACACCTGCTGCCCCGAATCCTGCACGATCGTTCAGAGTAGCCTCTGGTCGTGGGACCAGGTCGCCGGAGCAGCAGCCACAGGGTCGGGGTCGTCGGGCTCGGTGGGCTCGGATCGGCGGCTGCCTACTGGCTGGCCCGTGCCGGAGTCGACGTCGTCGGGTTCGAGCAGTTCGAGCTCGGTCATGGGCGCGGCGCCTCGCACGATCATTCGCGGATCATCCGCCGCTCGTATCACACACCCGAGTACGTGCGACTTGCTGCCGACGCGTATCGAACGTGGGAGGCCGTGGAGGCCGACGCCGACGAACGGATCATCACCCGCACCGGCGGAGTCGACCTGTTCCCTGAAGCTGCAGCCATCGACCATCGCACCTACACGTCGAGCCTCGATGCGGCAGGTGTCGGTTACGAGTGGATCGATGCTGCCGAGATCCGTCGGCGGTGGCCGGCGATGGGGCACGGGTCGGTGATCACCGACGGCGTGCATGGCATCTGTTCGCCCGAGACCGGCATCGTCCCGGCCGGCCGCGGTACGGCGATCCTGCAACGGCTGGCCCGCGAGCACGGCGCCGACCTGCGCGAGCACGTGCCGGTGAGCGCGGTCGTCCCGACAGCGGGGGAGGTAGACGTGGTAACCGACCAGGGCGCCGTGCGCTGCGGCAGCGTGATCATCGCGGCCGACGCCTGGACCAATCGGCTGCTCGCGGCCCTCGGTCACGAGATCCCGCTGATCGTCTTGCGCGAGCAGGTGTCGTACTTCCCCCACGCCGACCTGGAACGGTTCCGGATCGGGCGGTTCCCCGTGTGGATATGGATGGACGATCCCAGCTTCTACGGCTTCCCCGTGTACGGCGATCTCACCGCGCTGAAGGGTGCCGAGGACTGTGGCGGCGCCGAGGTCGACCCAGACTCGCGTTCGTTCGATGCCGACCCGGAACTGGAAGGGCGACTCGGCGATTTCATGAACGCACTGGCCGGCGGCGGGTTCGGAACGCCACGTAGCACCACGTGCTTGTACACGCTCACGTCCGACCGCGACTTCGTGTGCGATCGGCTACCCGATCATCCGCAGATCGTGGTCGGCCTCGGCGCGGCCCACGGCTTCAAGTTCGCTTCGTGGTTCGGTCGCTCGCTCGCCGAGCTCGCGACAGGCGGCGCGGCCGGCCCGGAGCTCGGCCCGTTCGCGTTCGACAGGCCGTCGCTGAGAGTGCCGATCTCGCGCCGCGCCTGGTTGGTCTGACCCACGCGAAGCGCGACCCTCGGGTAGCTTCCGGGGATGGCGGACGATCTCGACCGGATCGAGCAGGCGCTGCTCACCAACCTCGCCGAGCTCTCCACCGGTGATCTGCTCGCCGGCGGTTCCGCCGGATCGGTCACCAGCGGTGCGCCGATGCTCGACGACGAGCTGGCGAGGCGACTGTTCGACGTGCAGATGAACAGCCGCCACCTCGACCACACGGCGCGGTGGCTGCGCGCCCGTGGCATCGGGTACTACACGATCGGTTCGGCAGGCCATGAGTCGAACGCCTTCGTCGCCGCGGCGCTACGACCCACCGATCCGGCGCTCCTGCACTACCGATCGGGTGGCTTCTACCTGGCTCGCGCCGCGCAGGTGTCCGACGACCCGTTGGCCGGTGTGCGCGACGTGCTCGCCGGCATGCTCGCACTCGTCGAGGAACCGATCGCCGGCGGCCGGCACAAGGTGTTCGGGCATCCCGACCTCGATGTCATCCCGCAGACGTCCACCATCGCATCGCACCTTCCCCGCGCGGTCGGCGTCGCTTTCGCGATCGGGCGCGCCCGGCGGCTGGGCGTGCCCAGCCGGTGGTCTGCCGACGCGCTCGCCGTGTGCTCGTTCGGCGACGCCAGCGCCAACCACTCCACGGCGCAGGGCGCGATCAACGCCGCCGGGTACACGGCGCACGGGGGCCTGCCTCTGCCGTTGCTGTTCGTGTGCGAGGACAACGGGATCGGCATCAGCGTGCCGACGCCGGCGGGATGGATCGAATCGATGTTCCGGGGCCGACCCGGGTTGCGCTACGAGGCAGCCGACGGCACCGAACCGAGCCGGCTGTTCGCTGTCGCCGCGGAGCTCGCCGACTGGGTGCGCACCAATCGTCGCCCGGCGGTGCTGCACGTGCGCACCGTTCGGTTCATGGGGCACGCCGGCACCGATGTGGAGACCGGGTACCGTTCCGCCTCTGCGGTGCGCGACGATCTCGCCCGCGATCCACTGCTGGCCACGGCTCGTCTGCTCGTCAGCCGGTCCCTGGCGACACCCGCCGAACTGTGCGACCGCTACCTCTACCGCCGCCACGAGATCCGCGAGCTGGCGGTGTCGATGGTGGGCGAGCCCACGCTCGAGGACGCCGGCGCGGTGATGGCCGCCTTGGCGCCGCGACGCGACCTGCTTGCCGCACAAGCGGCCGAGCACGCTGGTGGCGCAGCCGAGCGTGGGGAGTTCTTCGGTGCCACGTTGCCCGAGCAGGAAGGTCCGCTCACCCTCGCCGAGACGATAAACCGAACGCTCGGCGACGTGTTGGTCTCCACGCCCCATGCCCTCGTCTTCGGCGAGGACGTCGCGGTGAAAGGTGGCGTGTACGGCGTCACCCGCGGGCTGGCGAAGAAGGCCGGCAGCGCTCGCGTGTTCGACACCCTCCTCGACGAGCAATCGATTCTCGGGCTAGCCCTCGGTGCGGGGGTTTCGGGCCTGCTGCCGATCCCCGAGATCCAGTACCTCGCCTACCTGCACAACGCCGAGGATCAGCTTCGCGGTGAGGCCGCGAGCCTGGCGTTCTTCTCGCAGGGCGCGTACAAGAACCCTCTCGTCGTGCGGATCGCCGGGCTCGGCTACCAGAAGGGCTTCGGCGGTCACTTCCACAACGACAACTCCGTCGCCGTCTTGCGAGACGTTCCGGGCCTGGTGATCGCCAGCCCTGGCCACCCGGCCGATGCGGCACCGATGCTTCGTTCGTGCGTGGCGGCGGCGGCCGTCGACGGCACGGTGGCGGTGTTCCTCGAGCCGATCGCGCTGTACCACACGCGAGATCTGCACGACAGCGGCGACGGCGCGTGGATGGCGCCGTACCGCGCGCCCGATCAGTGGGCCGATGCCCACGTGCCGATCGGTGAGGGGCGGGTGGCGCGCGACGGAGACGATCTGCTCATCGTCACGTGGGCCAACGGGTTGTACCTCTCGCTGCGCGCCGCTCGACGGCTGGCAGCTCGCGGTGTGTCGTGCCGGGTCTTCGATCTCCGCTGGCTCGCACCGCTGCCGTTCGGCGCGGTGACGTGGCACGCGAACGACGTCGGCCGAGTGCTCGTCGTCGACGAGACCCGTCGCAGTGGGGGTGTTGGCGAGGCGGTGATGGCGGATCTGCTGGAGCAGGGGTTCGCCGGGCGCGCTCGGCGCATCGCTGCGCACGACACGTTCATCCCGCTCGGTGATGCGGCCAACACGGTGCTGGTGAGCGAGGACGACATCGTCACCGCCTCGCTAGACCTGCTCGACCTCGGCCACCGCTGACCCGCTGACCCGCCCTCCCCCGATCTGGGCCGATTTCGTCTCGGCGGCCGAGACAGGATCGGCCCAGATCCTCTAGAGGGTGACGGCTGGGAGCATGTCGGCTGGCGGGGCTGGGGCCTTCTTCTTCGGCGGGGGCACGCCGATCGCCGGTGCTCGGTCGGCGAACTCGGGCCACCGGCGGCGGCTCACGATGCTGAGGGTGCGCAGCAGCTTCATCGCCACCTCGTCCTCCTGCGCTGGTCTGGCGATGATCGTGCCGTCGGCGATCATCCGGTTGATCACTTCCTCACCGAGCTCGGTGCGCACGATGGTGAGAGTCCAGTCGTTGTCCTTACCGATCCCGCCGGTGGCGATGTCGGAGTGCTCGGCGGCGAAGTCGGGGCAGTTCTTGCAGCCGGCGCGGGTCCAGCCGTGGCACTCCTTCAGGTCGATCTCGTGGTACGAGCCGTCCTTCATCCAGATCTGGAAGACGCCCTTGATGTTCATCTTCACCATGTCCTGCTTCTTCAGCCCGTACTTGGCCTCGAACAGCTCCGGAAAGATCGCATCGTCGAAGGTCTTCGAGCACAGCAGCCCGATGTTGAAGAGGAACGGCCGGCTGACCTTGCCGGCCTTGCGGTCCCACATGACCGGTGGCGACGAGGTCTGGCACCCCATGCCAACCAGGGCGAGTCGGGTGAGGCCCAGTTCCTTGGCTTCGCGCAGTGCCAGCGGGTTCGCGCAGTACGTGTAGCGGCTGCCGGCGGTGGCGAGCACCTCGTCCCGATTGCGGACCACGGCCGGCTTGGCCTTCCACGCGTCGTCGGGCTCGACACCGCTCACCAATGCGGCCTCGATGTAGTCGTGGTCGAGCAACCAGTTGAGCATCGCCGACACGAATCCGCCGTCTTGACCCTTCTGGTGCTCCTCGTCATCGGCGGCACGGGTGAGCAGCAGCTGGCGCCAGATGCCGGCCATCTCGTCGGGCTCGCGGATCCGCCCGAACAGGTGCATGTCGGCGGCGGGCTCCCAGGCCCGGAAACGGGGGCAGGCTCGGGTGCAGGTGGTGCAGCCCTTCTCGCCGTGGATGCAGTTCTCGAGGCCGAGCTCGGCTTCGATGTGGAACGGCGTGTACTTGCCCTCCATGTGCTCGTGGCCCTCGTGCTCGTCGCCATCGTGCTCGTAGCCGATCACGTCGTGGGGGCAGGTGACCACGCATCCGGCACAGCCGGTGCACAGCCCAGTCGCGATCACCTCGGCGTACAGCTCCTTCCACTGGGCCGTCCAGCGTTCGGCCTTGCCGGTCGGCGATGTGGCAGGAGGCTCCGTCACGGTCATGTGCCGACACTAGGTGACGTCGGCCGGGTGGCGCCGTGTAGGCGCGGTCCGGTCACCTACCGGGCCCGGGCGAGGCGTCGCGCAGGTACACGAACCAGTAGACGAGCCCCACCAGCACCGCTCCACCGACGAGGTTGCCGAGCGTGACGGGCACGAGGTTGTGCAGCGCGAAGCCACCCCATGTGATGTCGTCGTAGGCGGCGGAAGTCGTTTCGGTGTTCTTCCAGAACGAGTCGCCAGCCCACGCGCGGTGCAGCAGTGCAGCCGGGAAAAAGTACATGTTGGCGATGCTGTGCTCGAAGCCTGCGGCCACGAACGCGGTGACCGGCGGCACGATCGCGAACACGCGATCGGTGAGACTGCGCGCCGACATGCTCATCCACACCGCAAGGCACACCAGCGCGTTGGCCAACAGGCCCGAGACGAACGCATCGAAGAACGGCAGTCCACTCTTGGCCAGCGCCACGTCGAGTGCCCGCTTGCCCATCGAGCCGTCGCCGGCCTCGAAACGCCCCGACCACACCACCAGGCACGAAGTCGCCGCGGCTCCCACGAAGTTCACCACGTAGACCACCCCCCAGTTGCGCAGCACGGCGCGCAGGCGCACCCGTCTGTTCGCACACGCGATGACGATGAGTGTGTTGCCGGTGAACAGCTCGGCGCCGCTGACGACCACGAGGATCAACCCGAGCGAGAACACGAGACCGCCGAGCAGCCGTGACACGCCAGGGGCGAGCCCGGTTCCGGCTGTGACGACGATGAAGAAGTGCGCGCCCAGGGCGATGAACGCGCCGGCGAGCACGCCGAGTGGGATCAGCCGACGCAGCGGGAGAGCGGCCTTGACTACGCCGACCGTCTCGGCCTTGTGGGCCATCTCGGCCGGTAACAGCGCATCGAAGGCCGGGTCTGGGGTGGTGGTCACACGACGGATCGTACGGCCCCTCAGATCGCCTCTGCACCTTCCTCGCCGGTGCGGATGCGGATCAACCGATCGACGGAGACGACCCAGATCTTGCCGTCGCCGATCTTGCCGGTAGACGCGGCCGCCTTGATCGTGTCGACGGCCGAGTCGACCGCTCCGTCGTCGACGACGAGCTCGATCTGCACCTTCGGGACGAAGTCGATCTTGTACTCGGCGCCGCGGTAGGTCTCGGTGTGGCCGCCTTGACGGCCGAAGCCGCGGACCTCGCCGACTGTCATGCCGACGATCCCGGTGGCCTTCAACGCGTCTTTGACGTCGTCGACCTTGAACGGCTTGATCACTGCTGTGATGAGTTTCATTTGCTGCGTACCTCCTTGGGTAGAGCCTTGAAGTTCGTGGTGGTGGTCGTTGGCGGGCGAACCGCGTGCTCAGTCGGCGTACGCCGCAACGCCCATCTCGGGGATGTCGAGGCCTGAGGTCTCGTCGTCCTCCGTCGAGCGGATGCCGCCCTTGGTGAGCTTGTTCTGGATCTTGAAGAACCCGAAGGCAAATCCGAAGATCACGGTCCAGATGACGATCGCGCCGAGTGCCTGAGCGCCGAGCTGGCCGACCTCACCGTAGAACAGACCCTTGACCGCGATGGCCTCTCCGGCGTTGTCGACGGCGCCGTTCCAGCCGGCGCCGTAGACCCCGTTGGCGAACAGGCCGACGGCGAGCACGCCGAACGTGCCGCATACGCCGTGCACCGCGATCGCCCCCACCGGATCGTCCACGCCACGTCGCTCGATGAAGAGCACCGATTCGATGGCGAGGACGGCGGCGATGGCGCCGATCGCGGCGGCCGCCCAGGGGGAGACGAAGGCGCATGGGGCGGTGATCGCCACCAGTCCGGCGAGCATGCCGTTCACCATCATTCCCGGATCCGGCTTGCCGGTACGGAACGTGATGTAGTACATCGCGATCACGGCGCCAACGGCTGCGGCGATCGCAGTGTTGGCCGCGACGGTTGCGAACTGGATGTCGGTCACCGCGAACGTGGAGGCCGCGTTGAACCCGAACCAACCGAACAGCAGCACGAAGCAGCCGAGCATCGCCATCGGGATGTTGTGACCGGGAATCGCTCGCGGCTTGCCGTCGGGTCCGAACTTGCCGATGCGCGGTCCGAGCACGATGGCTCCGGCCAGTGCTGCCGCGCCGCCAACGGCGTGCACGACTCCCGAGCCGGCGAAGTCGACGTACCCGGCGCCGAGATCCATCGTGTCCCAGCTCTTGGCCAGCCAGCCACCGCCCCAGGTCCATGCCGCGAACAGCGGGTAGTAGAAGGCGCCGCAGAACAGGCCCCAGATCACGAAGCTCCTCCACTTCCAGCGCTCCGCCATCGAACCGGTGGGGATCGTGGCGACGGTGTCCATGAAGGCGACCATGTACAAGAAGAACCCGAGCAGTGCCGGGCTGGCTGCGCTGCCGAGATGGTCGTATCCCCAGTACAGCAAGCCGGTCATGTCGCCGCCGACAGCCGGCAGCCCGTCGCCGTTCATCGGTGTGGCGAGACCGAACGCGGAGTAGCTGAACCCGCCGAACGCGAGCGGGAAGCCGATGAACAAGAAGCCGACGAACCCGAGGCCGAAGATGGCGAAGTTGGTGCTCATCACCTCGGCCGCGTTCTTCCTTTGGGTGAAGCCCGTCTCGACGAGCGCGAAGCCGGCCTGCATGAAGACCACCAGCACGGCGCCGATGACGACCCAGAGCAGGTTCGTGGCTTCGCCGAGTGCGACGATGGGGTCGACTTCCGCGGCGAAGGCCGAGCCGGTGACGAGTAGAGCGGGTAGTGCGGCGCCGACGAGACCGCCGAGCGCGTATTTGAGTGCGGCATGTTTGCGCACGTGAACCTCCTGCAGAGCTCGAGTAGGGGTAGGGCTGTTGGGCAGTGGCTCGACGCAACGCTGGGGCGAGATGTGGGCACGGTACGGACCGCACGTTTCTCGTTCGTCGCCTGAACGTTTCCAACATGTGGCGATTCGGCGCGGGCCGATCCAGCGCCTGGCGATCCAGCGCCGGCCGATCCAGTGCGGATCAGGGACTTCGTCGCGGGCGCTTGCCGGTGGCCAGCACGGACCGCACACGGGCGGTGGCGACATCGTCGAGCTTGCGGTTGAAGCGATCCGACACGGCGAACCGGTCGTTCACGGTTCCCCTGCTCGATCCGATCCGAGCCGAGTGGATCACCGCCCCCGCCGATGCGAACGCGGTGCTGACCGCCTGCAGCACGCCGGGTTCATCGGGCCCGCTGACGGTGCACATGGTAAGCCAGGGGAGTGCGGCGTTGTCGAACGTGAGCTCCAGCTTGGGGCGCGCAGTCGGTCGCAGACCGGAGCGCAGCCTGGCTTCGAAGGCCTCGCTGAGGGCCCGTGCCGGTGGCCGAGCGGTGGCGCGCACGACGAAGCTGCCCAGAACCGCGCCATCGGGCCAGGTGGCGATGTCGGCGGCGACGATGTCGAGAGCATCGGTCGCCAACACGTCGGCGAGCCGGGCCAACAGACCGTCGGTGTCGCGGCAGGCTGCATCGATCCTCCAGTGATCTGCGGTCGGCTGGGGACTCACGGCCACTCGCACCGTGCCGGTGCGCGGCAGCGGTTCGACCAGGCGGGCCTGGCGGGCGAGCTCCTCGGGATCGTGGGCGAGCAGGTAGGTGGTCGGTGCGAACCGCAGTCGTTCGATGGCGGCGTCGTCGGCGAGGAGGTGCTCGGCGGCAATTCGCCGGGCGGCGGCCAGGTTGGTGGCTTCTCCGCCGCTCAGCTCCGGGTGCTCGAGCGCGTCGAGCACCTGCTCGTGTTGTGCGTCGAGAGCCTGTCGATGTGCTGGTGACAGGTCGCCGAGCACGCGAGCGAGCACGTACGCGTCCTGGGCGTGGGCACGGCTCGCGAGGTGCGTGGCGAGCTGCAGCACGTCGTGCTCGTCGAACGCGGCGTGATCGTGGGCGCGGCCACGCAAGAGGTGAGCATCCTGCACGATCGACAGGATCCGGTCGGCATCGGCCTCGCGGGCGAGCCGGTTGGCGAGCGCGGCCATGTCGTCGGGGTCGGTGCCGACATCCGCAACGAGCGCGGCAAGGGCGAGGTCGTCGGTTGCCGGGCCGAGGCGGTCATCGGACTCTGACAGCTCGTGCAGTCGGTCGACGACCGCGAAGCGGAGCGAGCCGAGCGGGTCGAGATCGGTCATGTCGGCCCGGCGGCGCGTCATCGCCGTCGCCACCTCGGGCAAGGCCCGTTCCAACACGCCGGTCACGTCGAGGAACCGCCACGCCCGTGGCTCGTCGCGCCGAAGCAGCTCGACGAGGGCCGGCGTGTGCTCGGTGTCCCATTCGATCTGTTGGTGTCGCGTGGTGCCGAACCAATCGAGCAGCCCGTCCGACGGGCGGGCGTCGGCGGCGAGCGCGGCGGTGTCGAGCGCGATCGGCAACACCATTGCCGGGGGCGGTGCCGCCCGCAATGAGATCGTGCCGGCGTGGGCCGTCACCCAACCGCCGTCGGGGGCGGCGACGGGCTCGAGTGCGGCGGTCGTGGTGTCGCCGGGAGCGCGGCCGAGCCGGAAGCGGAGCAGCGGTGGCGTGATCACGGTGGTCACGAGGATCACGATCAGCAGCGCACCGTACTGATCGCCGTTCAGCACGCCGTTCGAGAGCCCGATCGAGGCGAAGATCAGACCGACCTCGCCGCGAGGGATCATGCCGAAACCGATCAGCAGCCGGTCGGCCCGACTGCCGGCGACGGCAGCCGCAGACGCGAGCTTGCCGATGATCGCCGCTCCGGTCATCGCTGCGGCAAGGCCCAACACAGCCGGGTTGGCCATCGCCTCGAGGTCGGCGTTGATGCCGATGCTGAGGAAGAACACCGGAACGAACACGTTGGCCACGGCGCCGAGATCGTGGGCGATCCGTTCGTGCTGATGCGTGCGGCCCAACGCGAGGCCGGCCATGAACGCGCCGATGATGAAGGCGAGCTTGGCTACGTCGGCCAACGCCGCGAACGCGAGCATCAACGCGAACGCTGCCACCACGAGGGTTGCCGCCGAAGTGGCTCGTCGATTGATCGCCGCGAAGAGCCGGGGCACCACGACGACGCCGATCATGCCCGTACCGGCCAGGAACGCAACCGCAAGGCCAACCGTTTCCAACACCGTCCGGGGTCCGACCGACCCGCCGGTGACCACCTTCACCACGACCGTCAGGATGATCAGCCCGATGACGTCGTCGGCCACGGCCGCCCCGAGCACGATTCGCGCCTCGATCGACGCAAGCGCCCGCAGATCACCGAACACGCGAGCGGTGATGCCGACGCTGGTGGCGGTGAGCGCGGCGCCGAAGAAGATCGCCGTGTCGGTGGGCTCGCCGAACACCAGACCCACGCCGGTTCCCGCGGCGAACGGCACGACGACGCCGATGACCGCCACGCCGAGTGAGGTGCCGCCGACCTTGCCGAGCTCGCCGAGGTCCATCTCCATGCCCACCGACAGCAGCAGCAGCAGCACGCCGACCTCGGCGAGCACCGCGAGCGACACCCCCCGGTCGCCCGTGAGCTCGATCAGGCCGAAGCCGGATGGACCGATGGCGATGCCGGCGACGATCTCGCCGAGCACGGCCGGCGCCCGGCACCGTTCGGCTAGCTCGGCCGCCAACTTCGCCGCGGCGAGCACCACCAGGAGATCGAGGAGCAGACGGGCGAGATCGATGGTGCCGGTGGCTGCAAGCATGGCGATGGGACTCTAGAGCAGCGCGGCCGCAGCGGCTTCGGCCGCCGGCGACAGCATCCACCCACGGGAGCGCACGGTGATCAGCGCTTCCGGCCCCAATCGCCGCCGCAACGTCACCAGCAGGCTGTCGCAGCGCCGTTCGCTCAGGTCGCCGAGACCGGCGCGACGGGACAGCTCGCGGCGGCTCACCACCCGACCTCGGTATGCGCACAGGACCGCCAGCACCGCCCGCTCCTGCGCCCCCAGAGACACCGTTCCGAGGGGGTTGGAGCAGGCATCGAACCGGAGGGCAGGAGCAGACGTGGCCATTGGGGGGCAACCTACGCAGGCCACGTTTCGCTGCTGTTCGGTGTTCGTGAACGGGGTGTGAACCGCTCCGGCTTCCCAGCACTTGACCGACGGGTCAATACTGGAGCCATGGACTTGAGCTACCCCGCCGATGCCGAAGCATTCCGAACCGAGATCCGTTCGTGGCTGGAGGAGAACCTGCCGGCCGGTTGGGGCGATGAAGGCTTCGAGATGGCGCCGGAACAACGCCAGGCGTTCAACGAGGGATGGCCGAAGAAGCTGTTCGAAGGCGGCTGGATCTGCGCCACGTGGCCGACGGAGTACGGCGGCAAGGGGCTGTCGACGATGCAAGGCGTCGTGCTGGCCGAGGAGTTCGCCCGGGCCAAGGCCCCGCTGCGAGCCGACTTCTTCGGCGACACGCTCGTCGGCCCGACGATCTTGCAGTGGGGTACCGAGGAGCAGAAGCAGGAGTTCCTGCCGCGGATCCTGAACGGCACGATGCGTTGGTGCCAGGGCTTCAGTGAGCCCAACAGCGGATCCGATCTGGCGTCGCTCAAGACCACTGCCGTGCTCGATGGCGAGGAATGGGTGATCAACGGGCAGAAGGTGTGGACCACCGGTGGCCACCACGCCGACTACTGCTTCTTGCTCACCCGAACCGACCCGCACGCACCGAAGCACAAGGGCATCTCATATCTGCTCGTCCCGATGCGCCAGCCGGGTGTAGAGGTGCGCGGCATCGTGCAGCCCGACGGGACCGCCGAGTTCTGCGAAGTGTTCTTCACCGAGGCCCGGTGCCCGGAGCACAACGTGGTCGGCGGAGTCAACAACGGCTGGCAGGTGGCCAACTCGACGCTCGCCTTCGAGCGTGGGATGAGCGCCACCACGGGATACCGCCGGTTCGAGGAGGAGTACAAGCTGATGGTCGCCGAGGCCACCGAGAACGGCGCGATCGACGACCCACTCGTACGCCAAGGTCTGATGCGCTTCTACTCGAAGATCCAGCTCCTTCGCATCAACGGGCTCCGCTCCCTGTCGGCCACGCTCGTCCAGTCGAAGGATGCAGGGGTAGCCGCCCTCGGAGCTACGAACAAGATGTTCTGGACCGAGATGCACCAGGACGCGATGGAGCTGTCGCTCGGCATCTTCGGTGCCCGTGCGTTGTTGATCGACACCGGCCCATCGACGGGGTCATGGCCGGGAGCGGCACGCGACAAGCGTCGCGACGGCTATCCCGTGAGCCCGATGATGAGCTCGTTCTTCTTCAGCCGTAGCGAGACGATCTGGGGCGGGACGAGCCAGATCCAGCGCAACATCGTCGGCGAACGCGTCCTCGGTCTGCCCAAGGAGCCCCGGTCGCCGGCGTCCGCCCCGGCTGGGAAGGGCGTGTCCGAAAACCGCTAGCCAAGCCTTCCGGGATGCGGCACACTGATCTTCGTGAAGAGCCCCACGGCGACGATGCCATCATCAGCCGGGCCGATCGTGGCCCTCGCCGCCGACCAGTG
Organism: Acidimicrobiaceae bacterium; assembly: GCA_006515795.1. Taxonomy (GTDB): domain Bacteria; phylum Actinomycetota; class Acidimicrobiia; order Acidimicrobiales; family Ilumatobacteraceae; genus VFMC01. Next base: position 32,257 of record VFMC01000005.1, read on the forward strand.
CTACGGCGCCGTGCAGAGCCGCGACAGCCGATTCGATGGCTGGTTCGTGGTTGCGGTCCACACCACGCACATCTACTGCCGCCCGTCGTGTCCGGCGACCACCCCGAAGCGGCAGAACATGTCGTTCTTTCCCACCGCGGCCGCGGCGCAGCAGCGAGGGTTCCGAGCGTGCAAGCGATGCCGTCCCGACGCGTCGCCGGGCTCACCCGAGTGGAACATCCGCGCCGACGCGGTCGGCCGGGCGATGCGGCTCATCGCCGATGGTGTAGTCGATCGCCACGGCGTGGTCGGTCTCGCCGACCGACTGGGGTACAGCGAACGCCATGTGAACCGGCTGCTCACCGACGAGCTCGGCGCCGGCCCATTGGCGATCGCTCGAGCGCAGCGTGCCCAGGTTGCCCGCACCCTCATCGAGACCACGTCGATCACGATGACCGACGTCGCCTTCGCCGCCGGGTTCTCGAGCGTTCGCCAGTTCAACGACACGGTGCGCGAGGTGTTCGCGCTGTCGCCGACGGCCCTGCGCGCGTTGCGCCGCCGGCGCGACCGTGGCGCTGTCGCCGAGCACCACGGTTCCTCCACCGATGTCGCGGGGACGACCATCGCACTCCGGTTGCCGGTGCGGCCGCCGTTCGCCGCCGAGCAGCTGTTCTCGTTCCTCGGTCACCGCGCGATTCCCGGCGTGGAGTCGTGGGATGGTGAGGTCTTCAGGCGCACCCTGCGCTTGCCGCAGGGC
>VFMC01000336.1 GCA_006515795.1 Acidimicrobiaceae bacterium
CACCACCGGCATGATCGGCGGAGCGTCGATCACGCCCGGCGCGAGCAGCTCGGTCGGCGCGTCGAGGCTCGACGACTCGCTGACGACGATGGACTGCAACGCCTCGACGGGTGAATCGACGACGGTGGCCAGCGCCGTTGGTAGCTCGCCGACGTGCGGTTCTTCGAGATCTTCGAGGCGATGCGACCGAGCACGTGCGGCGGCCGGCGCCTCGTCGAGCTCGGTCTGCCCGCGCGATGGCCGTTCGAGCGGCGGATAGGTGGGGTCGGCCTCGACGATCGGCGGGAGCGCGACCGAATCGAGCGCCGGCTCGACGCTCGGCACGGGCTCGGCCAAACGATTCAACCGGTCGAGAACATCGGCCTCGCGTCTCGACCCCTGGGTCCGCGGCACCCACTTGGTGGCGGCACCACCTCCGGAGGTCGTGACTCTCGGCTCCTTCGCCCCGGCGCCGCCGGCCTTCTTCTTCACCTCGGGACGCTTGCCGCGGGCGCCCCCAGCAGTCTTGGGCACGCTCGGCTCACCGTTGGACACGTCGCGAGCATAGAGAACCGGGGCCGTGCACGCGGCGCGCCCGCTTGTCATGGACCATCTCCCGCTCGCGCTGTGGCCCGGGCCGAGCCGGCGACCACTACCACGACCACGTCGGAACCGGAGCGCTCGAAGTTCACCAGGGTTGCGTGATTTCGCCGAGCGACGTCGGTCGCGGCCGCTCGTCCCCCGCCCACGCCGGCCAAGGCGGCAGCATCGGCGGCCATCTGCGCCCGCTGCCGGTCGATCATCGCCGCACCGACTTCGGTGACGCCGACCGACACCAGCGCGGCGACAACCACCACCAAGGCACACAGCAACACCGCTTGACCGCGATCACGACCGGCACAGCTGCTTCGAACTGACGACTTGGTCGCCATGGCACACCTCACTCGCCTGGACCTGGATGACATGAGGCGCCGATCGGCGCGATAGCGAGCTGGCGCGATGCGCCAGATCAGTCGTCGTCGTCGCTCGCCAGGATCGGTGCCACCGATGCCACCGTCTGCCCATCGTCGAGGTTCATCAACCGCACACCGGTTGCTCCACGGCCCTGCGAGCTGATGTCGCGAACACCCATACGGATCATCACGCCACCACTCGACACGGCCACGATCTCGTCGTCGAGGCCAACCATGAACGCCGCCACGACCTTGCCCTTCTTGCCGGTGAGCTTGATGCCGATGACGCCGAGACCGCCACGGCCCTGGCCGTTGAACCGGTCGAGCTGGGTGCGCTTGCCGTAGCCCGACTCGGTGACCATGAGGATGGCCGTATCGTCGCGGGCGACGTCGACACTGACCACTTCGTCGCCGGCACGCAACTTCATGCCGCGGACACCGCCGGCAGCGCGGCCCATCGCCCGCACCTCGTTCTCGTTGAAGCGGATGGTCATGCCGCTACGGGCCACCATGAAGATGTCGTCGGTGCCGCTGGTCTCGATGACCTTGACGAGCTCGTCGTTGTCGCGCAGGTTGATGGCGATGAGGCCGTCACGGCGCGACGAGTCGTACTCGTTGAACGCGGTCTTCTTGACCGTGCCGTTACGGGTGGCGAAGAACAGGTTGCGTTCGCCGGCGAAGTCGCGGGTGTCGATGATGGCCTGGATGGTCTCGCCGGCCTGCAACGGAAGCAGGTTGACGATCGGCATGCCCTTGGCCGCACGCTCACGCTCGGGGATGTCCATCGCCCGCAACCGGTAGACCTTGCCGCGGTTGCTGAAGAACAGCAAGAACGCGTGCGCCGTGGTGAAGATGACGTCGCGGACGATGTCGTCGGACTTGAGCTTGGCGCCGCTGACCCCGCGCCCACCGCGGCCCTGGGTCTTGAAGTTGCCGGCTGGCACGGCCTTCACGTACTGGGCTTGGGTCATCACGATGACGAGCTCTTTGTCTTCGACGAGATCCTCGATGCTCATCTCGCCGGTGTCGAGCGCCACGACGCACTTACGCGCCGTGGCGAACTCCTCCCTGATCGCCGTCATCTCTGTCTTGATGACCGTCCGCAGCTTCTCGGGATCGTCGAGGATGGCCTGCAGTTCGACGATGCGCGCCTTGACGTCTTGCATCTCCTGCTCGAGATCGATGCGGCTGAGCCTGGTGAGCTGCGCCAGGCGCATCTCGAGGATGTCGGCGGCCTGCAGCTCGCTGAACTCGTACGGCGGTGCCATCAGCGACACCTTCGCCGCGGCCGCGTCGTCGCTGGCGCGGATGAGGGCGATGATCTGATCGATCACGTCGAGTGCCTTGATCCGGCCCTCGAGCAGGTGTTCGCGCTTGCGCGCCTTCTCGAGCCGGAACTCGGTGCGCCGGGTGATGACTTCGACCTGGTGGCGGATGTAGCCCTGCAGCGCCGTGCGCAGGTTGAGCGTGCGCGGCACGCCGTCGACGAGTGCCACCATGTTCACGCCGAAGCTGGTCTGCAGCTGGGTGAGCTTGTAGAGGTTGTTCAACACGACGTTGGCGTTGGCGTCGCGCTTGAGGGTGACGACGAGGTTGGTCTTGCCGCCTGCAGACCCGTCGTTGACGTCGCTGATGCCTTCGAGGTCGCCGGAGTCGACGAGTTCCTGGATGCGCCCGGCAATGGCCGAACAGCTGGTCTGGTAGGGCAGTTCGGTGACGACGATCTGATAGCCGCCGCGCTTGGTCTCCTCGATCGCA